>JAGVEK010000136.1 GCA_020058315.1 Candidatus Zixiibacteriota bacterium | reverse complement strand
GAAGAGCATGCCGAGCGCCGGGGGGATGCGTATTGCTTCGCGAAGAGCAAACAGGACGAGATCGTCGCGGAGTACGGGAAGAGGTTCGGAGTCCCTTACGTGATTGTGAGACCCGGCTCGGTTTACGGTCCCGGCAAGGCGGACATCCCCGGCCGTGTCGGAATTGGCACGTTTGGGATGTTCCTCCACCTCGGTGGGTCGAACCCCATTCCGTTCACGTACATCGACAACTGCGCCGACGCGATAGTCCTGGCGGGTGTGACGAAAGGCGTCGACGGAGAAGTATTCAACGTGGTCGATGACGATCTTCCGTCCAGTAGGGAGTTTTTGCGTCTTTATAAACGCAATGTGAGGCGCTTCGCATCGATCTACGTTCCCCACCCTGTGAGTTATGCGCTCTGCCGCCTCTGGGAGAAATACTCTAAGTGGTCCGAGGGGCAGCTGCCACCCGTCTTCAATCGAGGGAGATGGCACGCTGAATGGAAGAAGACGCACTACAGCAATGAGAAATTGAAGAGGCGGCTCGGCTGGACGCCGACGGTACCTATGTCAGACGGAATGTCGCGGTACTTTCAGAGTTGCCGGGACAGACACTATGCTTAGGGTTGCCATCGTAGGATGCGGCAAGATCGCCGATGCCCATGCGTCCCAGATCCAGAGGATTAGGGGATGCGAGCTCGTAGGGGCCTGCGACCGAGAGCTTCTCATGGCAAGGCAGCTCTGCGAAAGATTCCAGATCAAGTCCTCGTTTAATGACTTGACCAAACTGCTCGTTGATAGTCAACCCGGCGTTGTGCACATCACGACGCCGCCAGCGAGCCATTTCGAGATCGCCAGATTATGTCTGGAGTACGGTTGCCACGTGTATGTGGAGAAGCCTTTCACCCTCAGAGCAGAAGAGGCCGAGATACTTGTCGCACTGGCAAATGAGAGAGGTCTCAAGCTCACAGCCGGGCACGACGATCAATTTGGCCACGTGGCCAGACGCATGCGAGCGCTCGTCCAAGGCGGGTACTTGGGCGGGGCTCCGATACACATGGAGAGCTATTTTTGCTATGACCTGGGCGATCCAGACTATGCGCGCGCGCTCCTCGGCGACAAGCGGCATTGGGTCCGCAGATTGCCAGGGAAGCTGCTCCAAAACGTCATCAGCCACGGTGTCGCAAGGATAGCGGAGTTTCTGACAAGCGAGACACCCCGGGTGATCGCGCACGGCTTTGTAAGCCCGCCCCTGAGGACCATGGGTGAAACCGACATAATCGACGAACTGAGAGTGATCATCTCCGAAGAGGAGCGCACGACAGCCTATTTCACCTTCTCGTCGCAGATGCGCCCCTCGCTCCATCAGTTTCGTATCTACGGACCGCAAAACGGCCTGATCCTTGATCAGGATCAGGAAACGTTGATCAAGCTTCGAGGCCGACGGTTCAAGAGCTATGCTGAGAACTTCATTCCGCCCGTGATCTTCGCGGCGCAAGACCTCGGCAATCTGGCCACGAACCTGAGAACCTTCATGGCAAGGAATTTCCACATGAAGTCCGGCATGAAGTACCTGATCGAGTCTTTCTACCGGTCGATCACCGACGGCGCGCCCGTCCCTATACCGTATCGGGAAATTCTCCTCACCGCCAGAATCATGGATTCGATCTTCGATCAACTCGGTGCGGAAGGGTCGCGCCCTCGTTGCGAATCACCGATTTCGAATGCTACGCTGTGAGACTTCGCTGATCGGTTCAAAGATGCGCGAGTTACGTTCAGGCTACGCTTCTGAGGTCGATGCCGTGGATGAAACGGCATGGTGTCAGATTCTCGAGCAGTTCGATGACGCGAATATCTACCAGACCTGGTCCTACGACGAAGTGAGGGGCGGGCGAGCGAACATCAGTCATCTCCTGTTGAGGAAGAATGGCGACATCGTCGCCGCCGCTCAAGCAAGAATTGTAAAGGTGCCGCTCATTAAGGCCGGCATTGCGTACATCCGATGGGGACCATTCTGGCGGCGTCATGAAGGTGAAGCGGACCCCGAGACATTTTGTCAGGCCATCCGAGCGTTGCGGAACGAGTATGCGTACAGGCGTGGCCTTGTCTTGAGGTTATATCCGATTCTCTTTGATAATGATGCTCCATGTTTTTCGATGATTCTAAGAGAAGAAGGCTTCTCGGCGTTCGTAGAAGAAAAGCACAGCAGAACGCTGCTCCTAGATTTGAGTCTGCCGCTCGAGGGCTTGCGGGAGGGCCTTAGGCCGCATTGGCACCGGTACCTGAAAGTCGCCGAGAGGAGTGGGCTGGAGATTGTTGACGGTTCCGACGACAAAGGATTTGAGCTGTTTATTCAGATCTATAGGCAAATGGTAACTCGTAAAGGGTTCGTGGAGCCCAACGATATTGGGGAATTCAGACGGATTCAAGACCGGTTGCCTGAAAAGTTCAAGATGAAGGTCCTGCTGTGCAGGGCAGGAGACGAGGTGTGTGCTGGGCTTGTTTGTAGCGCGATCGGGAGTACGGCAGTGTATCTGTTCGGCGCGACGAGCAATTCTGGACTGAAAAAGAGAGGGTCCTACCTCCTGCACTGGAGGTTAATCGAGTGGTTGAAAGAGAATCGCCGGGCTGTGTACGATCTAAATGGGATCGATCCGGTCGTAAATCCAGGGACCTATAAGTTCAAGACGGACTTGTGTGGGAAGAACGGCAAGGATGTTTGCTTCCTCGGGCGGTTCGATTCGTACACCAACATCTTAAGTTATTCCTTCGTCGCATGTGGAGACGGGCTGAGGACGATCTACCGGTCGCTGCGGAAACAAGTAGCAGAACGGGCTGGGCGTGTTCCTGCGATGCACGGGGAAGCCAATGCGCTCTAGATGCATCCCGGTGGCCTCCTGGTGACGTCGGGGACGGAGTCATCGCGTGGGCCTGCTCCGGACGGCCAGTCGCCACGCGGGCCCGCCGAGACACCTTCCACCGGCCGCCTTATTCTGAACGCCGATGATTGGGGACGAAACCGCCTGACCACGGATAGGACCCTGGAATGCGCTGTGCGAGGAGCTGTCTCCTCCGTCAGTGCGATGGTGTTCATGGAGGACTCGGAGCGAGCCGCCAACCTGGCCCGGGAACTGGGAATCGAAGCGGGCCTTCACCTCAACTTCACCACCCCATTCTCGGCCTCGGGCTGTGCCGCAGGGCTCCTGAAACGCCAGCAGGAGATCGCCCGGTACCTGTTGCGGCACCGCCTCGCGCAAGTGGTGTTTCACCCGGGCCTCGTCCATTCCTTCGAATACGTGGTGGCGGCCCAACTCGAGGAATTCCGCCGCACCTACGAGACAGTCCCGGAGAGGCTGGACGGGCACCATCACATGCACCTGTGCGCGAACGTCCTCTTTTCGCGCCTACTAGCACCAGGAACTATCGTACGGAGAAATTTCTCTTTCGAGCGGGACGAAAAAGGCCTGTGGAATCGTCTCTATCGGCAGATCGTGGACCGAAGGCTGGCCCGCCGGCACCGCCTCGTCGATTTCTTTTTCTCTCTGCCGCCGCTCGAGCCTTGGAGCCGATTTCGGCGTATCATTGACTTGGCTCGGCAGTTCATCGTCGAAGTGGAGACGCACCCCGTCAACCCGGACGAGTATCGGTTCCTCACCGAGGGAGAGCTCTTCCGGCGGGCCGAGGGTGTGCGGCTTGGGCCCCCGTCGGCTGTACCGGGCAGGCGACAGGCACGAGTGCCTTGAGGGCGCCAAACTACGCGCGAGATTCTGCAGGGCGCGGATTGCAACTGAGCCCTTGCCTGCGAGTCTTTTTCGCTACACACGGCCTATCGCACACAGGAAGCGGAGGTGACGATGCGTTCGGCGGACGAGGGTGTCAACTCGGCTCAGGGAACGCCTATCCGATCTCAGACGGACATGACGAGCACAGATCACGCCGACAGCCAGATGGCGGGTAAAGCGATCAGTGGGCGATCGGCTCAGATTGACGGGAGGACCGTGGTCGTCGCCGGCCGGTGGATCAAGATAGCGAGTATCAAGGATGAGGACTTGGTGGAAGGTCAAGCTGTGTCAGACCCGCAGCTATTCGTAGCGCGGCTGAAGGAAGCCGGGTTCAAGGCCGACATCTTTACCTTCGCGCAGAAGCTGCCGGACATTGCGCCGAGGTACCCGTATCATCTCGATTGGGACAATCCGGCCGTGATTCCCATCACGTCTTTCAAGGATTGGTGGGACGGGCGCGTCGAATCCAGTGTACGACGGGGAGTCCGGAAGGCGAGCAAGCTCGGGGTGGTTGCGAAGGAAGCGGAGCTCGATGACGTGCTTGTCAACGGAATAGCCGATATCAATAACGAGACACCGATCAGACAAGGCCGGGCCTTCTGGCACTATCAGAAGGACGTCGAGTCGGTGAGACGCGAGAACTCGACGTATCCGGAGAGAAACGCCTTTATCGGAGCCTACTACAGGGATGAGTTGATCGGGTTCATGAGAATGATCTACGTGGACAACATCGCGAGCATCATCCAGGTGCTCAGCAAGATGAAGCACTTCGACAAGAGACCGACGAATGCACTGATCGCCAAGGCAGTTGAGGTCTGCGAGCAGAAGGGGATCTCGCACCTGGTGTACTGTTCGTATATCTACAATGACCCG
>JAGVEK010000305.1 GCA_020058315.1 Candidatus Zixiibacteriota bacterium | reverse complement strand
GTGGACATGGTGGACTGGGTCGCCAAGGGTAGGTGCGGGTTTCAAACCCGCCCGCCCGTGGTGCTGGGTCAAAAAGGGGGGGGCCACAGGGGCAGGTCTGAGCCCCGTCCCTACGGGCGCCGTTGAATTGATCAGCGGGGGGCGAGCAGGGGTGCCAGGCGATTGGCGACCGCTTCAAGGAATTGCCGGTCGGATTCGTCGAAGGCATCGGGTTTGTCGGAGTCGATGTCGATTTCTCCAAGGCAGGTTTCGCCGTCCATGATTGGCACGACGATCTCGGAGCGGGTTTCCAGAGAGCAGGCGAGGAAACGCGGATCAACGGTTACATCGGGGACGATGATCGTCTGTTTTTGCGATGCTGCCGCGCCGCAGATGCCATGATTGAGCGGGATGCGGGTGTGGGGCGAGGGTTTGCCACGGAACGGGCCGAGCACCAGGTGGTCGCCGTCCATGAGGTAGATGCCGACCCATGTGTAGCGGCTGATGCGATTGAAGAGGAGGGCGACGATTTCATCGAGGCGGGCCTGGGGAGAGATCGGCTGTTGGATAATCTGGTCGATTTCGTTCAAGAGATTGGGGGCCATCAACAGATTGTCGTCAGAGTCCGGCATTCTTCCTCCGCCTGGTTGATGGCTCGGTGAAGTGGTGAGGATGCGGTGAATTTGATCTCTCCCACCATTCGGGTGGGGCACCCTCAAACCTCTCTCTGATAACCCCGCGCTTCAGCGCGGGGTGGCACGAGTGCGTGATTCCCGTGAGCCGCTTCAGCGGCTTTGAATGGGACAATCCGGTCACTGAAGCAGTTGCGAATGGGGGAAGAGTATGCGCCACCACCCCGCTGAAGCGGGGTGTTATCAGATGTTGTGTCGGATTCGTGTCAATCGATGTCGAGAGCATGGGGTTCATGGGTTCACGGCGTCGCGGACCGCTTGAACGTTGTCCATAGGTGCGGTGACCGGGATCGCGCAGCCTGGCCCCACAGCGAGGGGGATGCCCCGGTGCGTGGCGATGAGGCGGCGGACTTTGTCGCGCAATAGGTCGGGCGTGTCGCTGACCAGATCGGTTTCGTGCGCGATGCCACCCATCACGGGACGATGCAGGAACTCGAAGGCGTCGCCGAGTGTCGGATTGGTTGGGTCGGAGGTGTCCCAATTTGTAAGGGCCGCTTTGAACTCAGAGTATTCCTTGAGGTAGATGTTGCGTTCGCAGATGTGCAAGACATTGAAGGCATCGGCACCGGCGGCATCCCAGACCGGACGGTCGATTTCGATTCCGAACCGGCGGACTTCCTCGGGGGTGAGACGATTGGCGGATGCCCACTGCGTGGTGGCGAAAAATATCCCGTCTGCGCCGGCATTGCGGAACTCATGGACCAAATGGACGAATGTGGACTGGATCGCCAGAAGGGCGCGATCCACGGTTTGGGGCGATTCACGCAAATGCTCCAGGAGCACTTCATCCGAGGCGACCATGTCACCGGCGATGGAGATGGGATTGAACACGGTCATGACGATCCGGAAGGGGCGGGGGAGCGCTCTTCGAATCAAGACGATGGAGCGCAGTTGCGCGTCGAACTCAGGGTGAGTAACAGGCAGTGGCTGGACGTTCGCCCAGTCGGACAACTGCGTGACCGCCGGTCTGATCCGAACTGGTTTGGTGACACTGTCAGGGCTGAGCTTCATGCGCACGCCCCAGGGTTCGTAATGATACGACGCCTTGGGGTTGATCTTGAGGAAGTCCCAGTCGAATTGTTTTTGCCAGTCGATCATCGCCTCGGCGAACTGGGCATGGTAGTTCTCGTCCGGATAGAAGTGCCGCCACAGCGCAACCGGCGGGCGGTCGGGTTTCACACCTTCGATGAGGGCCTGGAGGCGTTCGGTGTGGTTGAGGCGTTCGGGCATGGTTTCGAGTGAATCGTGACTGACTCAGAGGAGAATACGGTCCATTGGGCAATTGTGCAAGCCGCCCTGTGGACTGACTCACCGTTGCGCGGCGACTTCCGGCGAATCCGGTGTCAGTCTTTGACTTCTTTGTGAAAACCGATGCGCCGCCGTTTCGGCTCCGGGGGCGACATCAACTGACGAATGGCCATCACAAGGGAGCGGATTGATTCGTCGTGTTTGCCAACACGCCGCTCGAGTTCGGCGAGTTTGTCGCCAAGTTTGCGGTGCGTGGTCGCCAGTTCGCGTAGTTGGACAAATGCCCTCACGACGTAGACGCTGGTTTCGATGGCCTGTGGGGAGTTGAGGACACTGGCGAGCATGACGGCGCCGTGTTCGGTGAAGGCGTAGGGCAAATATCTTCTGCCTCCTCGCCCTATCTTTGAGATCACAGTCTGTGATCTCAAAGCATCGTACTCTGCGCGAACCAGCGGGAACATGAAATCGACCGGGAATCGATCACGGTTTCGTTTCACGGCCTGAATAAGCGTCCTCGTTTCCACTCCGTACAGCACCGCCAAGTCACTGTCCAGCATGACCTTTTGGCCACGAATGAATTGGATGCGGTCTTGGATTTCGGGAGGCTGGATTTCAGAATGTGGCATCGTGTGCCTCGTTTTCTCCGTGGAGAGCTTTGTTGGGCGGCCCCAGCTCATGTTTGAGATCACAATTTGCGACCACAAGGGGAGAAAATGCAATCACTTCTCGCGGGCTCGTATCCCATGGCTTGCGCCATGGGCTACGATCTGGCACCCCCACGGAGCTGGAGATTCGTCGCTGGTACTAAAACACGCTGAATTTGAAATACTTCTTCGGGTTTGCGCGGAGGTCGTCGAGGAGAGTGCGGGTTTCGGTGACGAGGCGGCGGATTTCGACGTACATCGTGGAGTCGGTTGTGAGTTTGCCCAGGGTACCGCTGTCGGAGTCGAGGCGTGTTGCCAGTGAATTCATGCGGCGGGTCATTGCGGTCAGCTCGGTGTAGAGAGTCGAGTCCCAGACGAGGCGCGAGAGGGTGCCGCCACCGTGGAGGATACCGTTTGAGAGCGAGTCGAATGACGCCTGGGCAGCATCGACCGAGTGGATCAGGTGCTTCTGTGAATCGTTCAATCCCGCCATCAAGCGGCGCGACGAGGCCACCAGCGAATCAATTTCGTCGGACGATTCCCCGGAGGTGGTCATCCGTCCGAGAAACCCCTCTCCCCTTTCCACGCGGGCGAGAATCGCATTGAGCCGCGTGGTGGTTTCGGTGAGGTTTTTCATCAAGTCGGGCACACTGGCAAAGACGCTGGTCATGTCATCGGCGACCCGTGTCGGGAGAACATCCCCGGGCTCGGCCTGCGAATCCCCGGGCTGGCGCGTGGACAGAGTAACGTACTTGTCCCCCATCAGTCCCATGGTCGCCACCGAGACCTGACTGTGCTTACTGACCATGCGCCAGGCATTGTCCTTGATCGCCATCGTGACGCGAACACCACTCTTGCCGTTCTCCTCAATGAACTTGATATCGGACACATTGCCGACCTCGATACCGCCGAGCCAGACCGGGGAGCCGGTGGTCAAGCCGCTGACATCGTCGAAGAGCGCTTCGAGATGGTCACTCTTCTTGAAAATGGACATGCCGGAGCCGGTGAAGGCCGCCCACATCACGACCGAGAAGCCAAAGATGATGACCAGCCCAACACGCACTTCGCCCCATGCCACTCGGCCGCTACGTTTCATCGAGACACTCTCCTCGGTACGCCCTCACACCAGCCCTCTCCCACACACGGGAGAGGGGGCTTGCTGCCGTGAAATCCAGGGCGAGCAGCCAACGGCGAATTTTTCATCTCCCCTCTCCCATTTGGGGAGAGGGGCCGGGGGTGAGGGGAATCGACGCAGCGCCGCATCGTCCTATCCCACCGCCTTCCGGCCACAGGAACCGGGGTTGCAGCCATGATCGCAGTTGTTGTCGCGCACGTCCCACGCCTCGTCATGCGTTTTCAGCCATTCGAGCGATTCGGCGTGCAGATCTTCGAGAGCCGGCAATTCGCAGATCATTTTGTGCATGTCAATTTCGAGATGGCGATCATCCGGCATGGGGTCCATCTCCATGGATTGTTTCCACTTGCGGTAGAAAGTCTTGACGTTGTCGAGATTGCGCGTCCTCAGGACAACGGCAATCTCACGGACGTATTGAATGGCCAAAGCATCGATTGCGCTGCAACATCCACCCATGGATCCCGTCCTCGTTCGAATCACACTCCCTCCACTGGCAGGAGGACACAACAAATTAAGCTAATCATAATCGATCATCCATTCAATACGGGATGCAACCTCGATTGGCGAAGAGAAAACAACGCCGGATACAAGATGCACCCAGGACATTGCGATCCTGGCGAGAAAGGGCGGGGGACCACGCCCCGACAGCCAGCCGCCTTAGACAGCCTTCCCCGCAGAGTGCGTCCGGCCGGCTGCCCGCCCCCCCTTGCGGCAGATTTCTTCCCATCAGGTTGCTCCGTTAAGGCTGGCTGGGAGGGCACGCACGGAGTCAAGGAAAGGAGCGAGGAACTCGCGCACGTGCACATCGGGGCACTTGAGCATCTCAGTGCTCCCACCGTTGAAAATGACCTGGCCATCATGCAGAACGACGAAATGGTTGGTGACTCCGAAGGCATCGGCGATCTCGTGAGTTACGATGATGGAGGCGACCTTCTTAACATCTCTCAGTTTGAAGATCATCTCGGTGATCGCCCGTGTGGATATCGGATCGAGTCCGGTGGTGGGTTCGTCGTACAGCATGATCAACGGGTCGACGGCGGCCACGGCCCGGCCGATGGCAACGCGTCGTTGCATCCCGCCCGAGAGGGAATCAGGAAGAACATCGATCAGGTCCTCCGAAAGGTTCAAAAAGCGGAGTGTCTGACGAACGGTGGTCTCGATTTCGTCCATGGATTTGTCGGTGTGCTCCAGCAGGTAGTAACCAACGTTCTCGCCGACCGTCATTGAATCGAAGAGCGCTCCCCCCTGAAACACAAATCCGATTTGGGGACGCAGGTGCTGCCAATCGTCCTCGGACACCTGGGACATGTCCTGCCCATTGATGAAGATCCGCCCGGCCTGGGGTCGGATGAGACCGGCGACGAGCTTGAGGATCGTGCTCTTGCCGGAGCCGGAGATGCCAAAGACCACCACGGTTTCGCCTGGATCGACCTTAAAACTCACGTTGGTGAGAATCGGCTTGATGCCATAGCTGAATGAGACGTTTTCGAATCGGATCATGGCAGAACCCGCCGGAGCACTCGCTCTGAACATCGGAACTGGATTGGATGCAATCGACACATCGCTACATCAAGCCTCTCAAGAACGGGGTCACCAGGCGGGTAAAGAGGAAGTTCATGAACAGGATCGTGATGGAACAGGC
>JAGVEK010000130.1 GCA_020058315.1 Candidatus Zixiibacteriota bacterium | reverse complement strand
GTTGACGAAGGCCCACCAGAGGCAAAAGGTGACGAGAATCATTGTGGGTTGCCAGATGCCCTCGTGGACCAGGACGAAAGCCCCCGGCCAGAAGGAACCGACAAAGTACAACGACAGGATCCGCAATTGGTTGATGACGACGATGGCGGCTGCGCCAGCCCCCGCGGCTAGGAGGCGGAGGCGTCCTCCGACCGGGTAAGCAAGGACGCCTGCCAGGAAGAAGAGCGTGGGCTCGATGGCATCACAATCGGTCACGATGCTGAACGAGAAGAGCCGGCCGTGGACGACGTTGCCATGTGCCTCCACGGACGCGCCGAAGGCCCGCAGGATGCCGGCGGAGACCGCTGCGAGTCCGGCGAGATAGCCGCCAAAGGCGGCATGCGGGCGAAGGACTCCGTAATAGCCGAATTGGCCCACCATTAGCATCACGGCGAACCGGAGCAGGTAGTGCATGAGATCCCGACGCGATCGAGAAGCGCCCTGCTTTGCGGATCGGGTCACCTCGATACTCACTCCTGTCAGCCAGCGGTTGTCCCGCATCAGCGGTCGGCGATCACGAGCCGAGGGCATGACTTCCACTGCCCAAGTGGCGCTCGGCTCAATATGCGCACAGCTCGGCCTTGTCAAACACTAGCTGGATCTCGCGGCCATCTTCTTGCGCAGGAAGATGACGGCGAGGACCATGAGGGGACCGACCAAGACCAGTGATGCTGGAAAACCCATGAGCGGCACTCCCGGTGGCGAAGCACATCCCCCCGCTTCCTCCGAGTAATCTACCGGGCTAGAGCAGCCCAGATCGAATGGAAAGTCAGCACACCCATCGCCATCATTGTCGACTCCGTCGCTACAATCTGGATAGGGGGGTAGGATAAATGGATTGATGATATAAGCGGCCTGGTTCAGTCTACCTTCATCGAAGGGGACGGTACCAATCGGAACCAGGGTGTTTGCGTCGACCAAATCGGTTCCGTTGCCGTTCAGCTGCCAATAAGCGACCAAACCCGCCCCCGGTGCGATCTCGGTCGTCATGTCTGCAGCGATCTGACTCTGCGTTCGGGCCACCGACCAGATCCGGACCTCGTCGATCTGGCCGTGAAGGCCCTTCGCATAGGATGAGTTGCCGACTCTCACCTCGCCACCCGCAACCTGAACATTCAAACCCGACACGGAGAGAGAGTTGCTGAGCACACCGTCAATGTAGATCCTCATGGTAGCGCCGTCGTAGGTGCCCGCGACGTGGTGATAGGCATCATCGTAGATCCCGGACGTGGATTGCAGCTCGCGGCACACGCCAGAATCCACTATCGACCAGTACACTGTCCCCAATGACGACAGGTTCGTGGACATCCAGAGCTCCCACACCTCAACCGAGGTGTTCCCGCAGCCTCCATCAACTGGCCCACGGCATCGGATGATACCTGGATCGGCATCTCCCCCCCCCTTCCACACTTGGGCCCAGCACTCCACCGTGAAGCCTGAAGAACCCGCGTTGTAGCTCGCTATCGCCGGGGCCTGCAGATAGTTCTTGAGAATCTCCGGCGCTGACGTCGGCGCTGACGTCGCCGCTGCCGTCGCCGCTGGCATCAGCGCCACCAGTGCGACTGAAACTACGTACGGAATCATTTTCCTGCGTGACATCGCTGCACCTCCTTTGGGTAGGCGACTTGCCGGCCTCCGACGACCGGTCGACCGCAATCCGGCCGTCTGAGCCGTCCGCCGTTTATCTTCCCGCCGGATCCGTTCAGAACTCTCCCTTCGCCAGCACGGGTTTCAATTGTGAAGCGGCGGCGATCTGTCCGATCCTTTGCCGGATCGAATAAAAGGCACCTGGGCCGGCAGCGTCGCACGCCTCCCGTGGTCAAGCTGGGCGAGGCGGTGAGTGTACCCCACCGGCAGCGACGAAAGGCTAGATATTTGGTAGGAATAGAAATTTAGATAAAGAGTGTTTATGTCCGACATCACGAGTGTCCCGGCGTTACTCGAACAATGACAACTGGTTAGAAATCTTACCCTCGGCCCCATTGCGATCCCAATCTGCAAGTAGTTGTGGCATAGGCGTTTTCTCGAACAGCGACTCGCGCAGGATGATGCCGAGCTTGCCGACTACGTCTCCCGGATCGACGCCGCGCACGACTACACCCGCATGTTCCACGTCTGCCACACCGGCCACGCCTCGACCGATGATCCGCGGGTCGTCGTGACCGGACCCAAGAGGATTGCTGAGTATGCTGGTCGAGGCGGGGTTGGTCGGGTGGGTGGCCCAAAAAAAGCACCATCTCCGACTAATCGTGGAGAAGGTGCTCATTCAGGGCCGATGCACGTTCGAAGTCTGGTACCGCCTCCCCCAGCTTCCCGGGGTTCGTACACTGGGCGATATGGTCGCCCCTGAGTACCAGTGCAGGTACGCGGGGCGAGCAGACCGCCAGGGGTCGCAACTCCAGGCGGTATTTCGGCTTCCGGGGCTGCCAACGGGAACGTCCCAGGGCCGCCCAGGGGCCCTTGTGCGGCTTGTCGGACGCGGAGGCGGGTTAGGGTCTGGCCACTTGGATCGCGCGCCACAGCCCCGGCTCGGCGTTTCGGCGGTGAAGGCCGGATGAACCACATTCCCGGCGATCGGCCGGCCGCAATTCAGTCCTTCCGACCGGTCCGATCCTTTGCCAGATCGAATCATCGGGAGGGATAGCCGTCTTGTTTGTCCTTTCGTTCGATGGGCACCGCTACTTACCCGAGGACATGACGATGTCGGCCTTCGTCGATCCGACGATGTCGAGAAGCTCCTGGGTCTCTTTGGCTGGGACCTCGTACTTGGCGAGTACTTCTTTGAATATGCCCACCATGCGGCCCCACTCGGCCTCAGTGATGTTCAGATGAACGTGCGTCTCTTTCATACCCCGACCGCTATACTGGCAGGGGCCGCCTGTCGCCTGGCAGACCATGGCGGTGACATGGTACTTGAGGTAGGCCGGCGGCACGCGCTTGCGCGCTGCATCGATGGCGGGATTCGCGTTGAGGACGGCATCGGCCACGAGGGCGTCGATGAAATCGCTGACCACAACGGAGATCGGGGCGAGTCCGCCGAGGCGATCATAGAGGGATGGCGCCGCTTTCTCCGCGGCACCCTGTGCAAGAGCCGCTTGGGAACCGCACAGCACCACGGCGGCGAAGGCAAGGGCCACCCATGAAATCCTGAGCCGTGTAAACATGGTTTTCTCCTCGGAGGGTTGGAAGCGCCGCGTGCCGCTTGTTGGCAGCCAGATTTGTAGCGGACATGCGCGCAAGATACCGGATGCAATCAGCTTCGGGGCAGCCCATTCCATTGGACTCCCCAGTCATATATAACACATAAATAGTCTTCTTTGGTGGTCTTTTACAAATGTCCCCAGCAAACCGCCAGGGGTCTGCCCCAATCCAGGCAATCTCGCCCCTTGCCCGCCCGAATCCCCTCAAGCTCCCGCCCCCAGACCCGAGAATCCCCCAGGGAGGTCCGGCGACAGCATTGTGCCGGCCCCGGACCCATGACGGGAGACTATGATGTTCATATCAACGCTCGACTGGGGTACCGTCCAGGAGAACGCCGATGCGTTCCTCG
>JAGVEK010000357.1 GCA_020058315.1 Candidatus Zixiibacteriota bacterium | reverse complement strand
GATGATATTGTCGTTGCTGGCCGCAGTGTGCGACAGCACGTGGTAGACATCCGTGCCCACCTGCTGATCGACCGCGATGTGCGGATAAACTGCGTCGTCGTTCAGATTGCCGATCACACCCTTGCTGCCGAACAGGAACCACTCGGTGAATATTGCGAAATTGGGAACCGACTGCTCCACCACCCACGAGGAGTAGTCACCGGAGGGTTGCTGCGACGCATCCCGCATCTGGAACGCAACTCTGGCACGGTTGGTCTTGTCAACGTCGAGTGTCACAAAACCAGCGTTCGCCGGCAGCGGGTCGCCGCCGCCAAAAACGAGGCAGATACCATCCACCCCATAATTGAACGTCCCGAGTGCGGAATTATAACTGTTGAAATGGACGAAGCGGTCCACCTGGTTGAGGGATTCTGGAATCACATCCCAGTGTGTCCACGTGAAGTGGATATACTGCCCGCTCCCGTTGGTCGCGATCTGGTGCGGCGCCGCATCGTTGTGCTGGAAATCATACGATGTCGCGGCCAGCTTGAGACCAGGGGCGGCTGTCACCGAATTCAAGCCGGTGCTGGCCACGTAGTTGTCTTGGATGATCGACTGATCGGCAGCCTCCGTGGCCAACCAATCGCTGAGTTGGTCCTGCGGACCATCGGCGACCGGCAGGCCAAACCGCGTTTTCCCACCCTCGCGCTGTGTCTGCCCTTGTTGGGCCAGACGACGCGCTTCCATCCGCTCTGGGCTTTCCGCCGCCAGACCCACTGCGACAAAGGTAAGTCCCAGCAACAGAATGACTAATGCGAGACGCGGCCTAATGCCTCGTGCGTGAATGACCTCTCCCGATTTCATCCCCACCTCCCAGAACACAACGATCCAACTGGTTACAGTCAGGCACAACCCGCCATGACCGGTCGAGTAGCGCCCTTGACTGCATGTGACTCCAAAACGCGGACCTGCACAAAAAAGATAATCCGGCAGACCGTCTTGTCAAGTCATATTCCCAACATCCCTGAGATCTGAATTTCCGAAGAAGGAACCAGTCGTACACTCGATTGGGTCGAGAAGCCTGATCAGTGCTGGGGAGCCATCCACGGCGCCGGGAGCGGGGGATTCGGATGATTATCAGACGTGGGCACGTGGTTTTCCGTCCCCAATCCCCTCCAGCCCGGGGCGTCGAAAACGGTTGACGCGAGCTGTTGGACACAGCTAAATTATTAGATGTGCCGCAATGCCCTTAAGGGCGGCGACACCCTTCTACGAGCAGATCGCGAGTACAGAAGTGAATTGCCGATCCGCTCGCGGTGGGAGGTACTGCAACTGCGTGGAAGTGTTTCTTTCATGCCGCCGCTTGAGGCGGTCGGCTCAACAACAAGTGAGGAATCATGTTGAGAATCAATGCGATTCACAAGACGCTGTGGCCCTGTCTGGCACTGGCAATTCTCGCAGGGTGCGCAGGATCCTCGCAAGGGAATCGTGTTGACGATCTGGAGCGGAAGATCTCAGACCAGGAAACGCGCCTCACCCGTCTGAACCAGACCGTCAGCGCAAGCGAAAGCAAGATCGATTACATTCAAACTCAGGTGGAGCATGCGGTTCCGGGCGGAACCGCCACGGCCGGTCGCGACGAGGTGGCGAAATCTTCACTCCACTTCGACCGCAACCGCTACGATCTTTCGGGCGACGACAAGAAAAGTATCGATCAACTTGCCGAGAAGCTGGCCAGCGATCCGCTTTCGACAGTGGAAATCAGAGGGTTTGCCGACGGTCTCGGATCACCCGAGTACAACTACTCGCTCGGCGAGCGGCGCGCCGAGACAGTGGCTCGCTATCTCAACACCAAACACGGCATTCCCCTGTACCGGATGGAGCGTATCTCCTTCGGCAAGGACGAGGCCGTTGCCGCTGGTCGCGGTGATCAGGAAGATCCGGCCAGCCGCCGGGTTGAGCTGCGCGTTCTTTCCAGCACGCCTCGTCCCGGGAGTCCCAATCTGCCATGAGCAGGGGAGACCGGCCGGGGACACAAGCGTCGAAGGGGTGCTCGGGCCGTGATCCGGCAGAAACCTCGCGCGGATGAGAGCAATCAATGAGTAGTCAAGGCAAGGGTCGTCTGACTGTTATTGGCGGACCCGACTCCGGAAAGAAGATTGTCTTCACGGAACGGGCCCGCGTTGGCCGTGACGCCCAGTTTGAACTGGAGATTTCTGATAGCGACACCGGGGTGCATCGCAGTCCCCACTTCGTCATCGTCAATCGCCACGGGGAATTCCGGCTCGTCAGCGAATACGAGAGCGACACGCGTGTGAATGGTCAGATCGTGCAAACGGCCCGGCTCCGCAGCGGCGATGTCATCCAAATAGGCTTCCGCACTCTCATCCGTTTCGAAGATGAAGAGACAATCGACGTTGGATTGCACAACGGCTGTGAGCCACCGACGGACCTGAACGGCTGAAGTGTCTCAGGTTTGGAGCCAGAGACACTGAGATTTTTCGTGGGGGCACCAACCCTGTTTGGGCCGGAAGAGCGTCGCGGTTCAGTGACCGTCGCCGTGTGCTCCGGAAAGTTCGAATAATGCCTCCGTATACGGGTGCTTCGGAGTCCAGCCATCGGCACCGCGAGCAAGATCCTCGACCAACTGGCCATTGCGCATCACCAGCACACGGTCGCACAATTCCATGACCGCATCAACATCGTGCGACACCAGCAGAATCGCCATCTGGCCACTGCTGCGGATGCTCTTGAAAACGCCCCACAAGAGCTTCTTGGACATCAGATCCAGTCCTGAGAATGGCTCGTCGAGTAACGCGTAGACGGGCCGATTGGCAAGGCTTCGGGCCAGCGCCACGCGCCGCCGCTGACCCAGACTGAGTTGTCGTGGGTAGAGATCCAGCCATTCGGGGCGCAGGAAAAACATATCACACAAGCCCGCCAGATCCCCCGTGGTCTTCCCCTGCGAACCATCACGTGCGTGGTCTAAAGCCTCGCGGAGAATCTTTCGTACGGACATGCGCGTGTGGAGCGCGGCATCAGGATTCTGGAAAACATAGCGCAACTTGGACCGGCGCAAACGCCAGCGCCCCGGATCCAGCCGGTAAAGATCTTCGCCATCGAGCAAGACGCTCCCTTGGTCCGGGTGGCAGAGTCCTCCCATGATTCGTGCCAGCGTCGTCTTGCCCGCTCCGGTGCGTCCGATCAGCCCCACTGTCTCGCCCTGAGACAGATGCACATCGAGATCCTGAATGATGCATCGCGTCGATACCGGCCCAGGCCGCCAGAATCGCCCAAATAGATGAAACGATTTGCCAAGCCCCTGGGCGGACAATCCCTCTGTATGGTGTGTGCCCATTCCCATGCCTCAGTCGCCCCGGGGGTTCTTCTCGAACAGCCAGCATCGCGTTCTCTGATCGTCGCGGACTTCAAACTTGGGCACCAGGCCCGTGGAGCAGCGCACGGCGAATTCTCGGGGTTGGGCCGATGCCGGGCCGCAGGTGACCGCCAGAGGGCAGCACGCGGTATTAGTACGTGGATGATGGTTCCCGCTCGATTCCCCAGCCACCATCAGCGACATGTCCCCGTCCCGCCAGATGCCTGTGATCGGATGCAGATCATGGACAGCGGCTGATGCCAGCCGGTCCCGGCCGATCCATTCAACCACCTGACCCCGGTTCATCACAACCACACGATCGGCCAGGCGGCGCACCTCGGGCCAGTGGTGCGACACGAGAAGAACGCCGCACCCCTCTTCATGGGCATACCTCTCGAGCAGCCGGTGGAGTTGCGCGCGAACCTCAACGTCGACTGCCGTCGTCGGTTCGTCGCAGAGCAGAAGCGATGGACGCAAGATCACCGCCATGGCCAGTGAGACGCGCTGGCATTCACCGCCAGACAGTTGCGACGGCATCTTCCCGGCGATTTCACCGGAGTCGAGCTCGACCATGGCCAGCGTCTCGTGCACGAGCTTCCCGGCGCCATTCTGCATCGTTTCAGGAGCGTGGCGCAGCAGTAACTCCTCAAACTGACGGGCGATGGTCATGCGCGGATCGAGCGAATAGACCGGCTCCTGGAAAACCATTCCGATCTGCCGCCCCAAGACAGGCTTCACCAACCGCCGGTGTGCGGCATCCCATCCCATCGTGTCCTTCACAATCTCAACCGGATGACCCTTGTCGAAAGAACGCACATACCGCCGTGGATCAGGCCAGATGGACCGGCCATTAAGCTCAATCGCACCAGACACCGCCCCCGGTTCGCCGTGGAGCAGTCCGATGATCGCATTAAGGACAGTGGTCTTTCCGCTCCCCGATTCACCCACCAGAGCCACGATCTCTCCCGGCAGGACATCGAAAGAGACATCCCGATTCGCCCATACCCACCGGTGGCCTGCGGCGAAGCACACCGAGAGGTCGCGGACCCTGAGGGTGGGAACTCCGGACTCGCACGGACCGGGAGCGGTTGTCATTCCGATGTCTTCCACCGTTCGATCCCATCACTTAGTCTGAAGAGACCAAGCACCACCAGAACCGTGACAATCGACGCCGACCACGTCATCCAGGGTACAGTGTGTCTTATTCCTTCATGAATGATCTGTCCCCAACTGTTGTGCGTCGGATCGGCAAACCCCAAGTAGCCAAGCGTGGCGTTCCAAAGAACAAATGCTCCGATCGCGAAAGCATACTGTGACAGCACGAACCCCTGAAGGTGGTTCCAGACAATGTGCCCCCAGACAATTCGGACTGGGGAAAGCCCCAACTCCTCCGCGGAAGCAACCGTGTCAGTCCGGCGCAACTCGTTCGCGTGCTGGCGCACGCCCGAGGCAACTTGCAAGGCGATGAAAAGACCAACCGCCAGACAGAACCGACCCAGGGTGATAGAACCAATCGTGCAGACGAACAATAGCAGGATGACTCTGGGGAAAAGATCGAGCAACTCGAAAAGCCCGCTCGCCAGCCGGCCAATATACCAGCGCCACCCCGCTACGATTCTGTGGTGACCCGGAAAGAGCGGAGGACTCCACCAGCTCATGG
>JAGVEK010000403.1 GCA_020058315.1 Candidatus Zixiibacteriota bacterium | reverse complement strand
TCCAATCCCAGAATGAAGCAGCCATTCACCGTGATGCCGTACGACTGAATCTTGGTGATGGCCTCGAGGTAACGATCCCGCTGCTTCATCTTCCAATTGGCGTTCAACTCGATCCCGTTCAGGCTGCTCTTGCGCGGACTCTCCAGCCCGATCAAGACCTGCTGGCAGCCGGAATCGCGCATCAGTCCGAGAAGTTCATCGTCCTCAGCCACGGCGATGTCGGCCTCGGTAAACCAGCGCAAGTTGCGTCCGACCATGCCGCGCAAGAGTTCCTTGTAGTGGTCGTGGTGGACGAAAGTGTTATCATCGGCAAACTCAATAAACGGCTTGTCCCAGATCCGCTCGATCGCATCGAGCTCGGCCAGCACCTTTGCGACCGGTTTGAGTTTGTAACGATCGGTCAGCAAAATCGAGCTGGCGCAGAAATCGCACTTGTGGGGGCACCCGCGACTGGTCTGGACAGTGATGCGGTTGTACTTCTCAGGGGCCAGCAGATCGAAGCGCGGCAAAGGTGCTGTCGAAAGATCGTAGGCCCCCGGCGGGTCCTGAACATAGCGCGGCTTCAAGTTCCCTTCCTGGAAGTCATCAAGCAGTTCCGGCCACAGCGCCTCCCCTTCGCCGGTCACGACACAGGTGCAGTGCTGACCTGCCTCCTCAGGCAGGGCGGAAACATGCGTTCCGCCCATGACAACCGGGATCTTTCTGGCGCGATAGTGGTCGGCCAGCGCGTACGCTTCATCGACCTGCGCGGAATATGTGCTGATGGCAACGAGATCATAGTCGTCCGGGAGAGATGCCTCCTGCTTCAAATCGGCGATCTCTTTGTATTCGACGTCGAAGCGTTCCGGCGTCAGGGCGGCCAGGGTCAAGAGTGAGAGACTGGGAAGAGACGCAATGATCCGGTTGCGGTCCACAAAACCGGGAAGCGTCAAGCCGAGTTGCGTGAGTTCCTCATTGTGCGCACGCACCCCGCTCATGGCAATCAAACCGATCTTCATCATCGCATCACCTCCCAGAATGTAATACACGCGCCACCCAGTGTGCTCAGGACGGGAATCAGAAAAATCACGCGCAGGCGTCGGTTGTGCGCCATCAGGAAACAGCAAACAGGCATCGTCACCGCGCCGATGGCGAAGCTCCACGACGCCAGGTTGATGATCGTGCCGGGAGACGTCAGACGCTGGACCGTGAAATAGAATAACAAATTGATGATTGCCAGCCCGAAGAAGGCAACATGCGCCAGACGGTAGAGCCGTCGTTTGAACGAAGTGTATCCACCCAGCCAGTCATCGCGGTGGAAGTATGCCCCAAGGACAAATCCGACAACAACACCAACTGTGATCCACAGCCAGGCCAGAACCAGGTTCATGTGGGCGGAGGTAACCGTCGGCACAGCGTGACTCCTCGCTACTCAGACTTTCCCGACGGAATCATGACCGAGAGCGAGCGGGTGTCAATGAAATTCTGGGATGGCCTTGAACCGATGGGGATGTCATTTGCGCCTGCTGAAGAGAAAAGGGCGCACGACCGTGCGCCCCTGCAATTCCGATCGGGGACCGAATACCCCCAGAGAACTATTTTTTCGCCTTGCGGCGCGCAGGTTTCGGCATCCGCTTCTTCCCCAGCGGAGCAAGCGCCAAATCGAGCACTTCACTGACTGTTGCCACCGGGATGAATTCGACTTTCTCTTTCACCTCGGCGGGGACGTCGATCAAGTCCTTCTCATTGTCCTTGGGAATGAGGACGGTCTTGATGCCGGCACGGTAGGCGGCCAGCGATTTCTCTTTCAAGCCGCCGATGGCCAGCACCTGGCCGCGCAGAGTGATTTCCCCGGTCATACTCAGCTTCGGGACGACGGACCGCCCGGTCAGCACCGAGACGATGGCCGTGGCCATCGTGATTCCAGCCGAGGGACCGTCCTTGGGCGTGGCGCCGGACGGGACGTGAACATGGATATCAGACTGATCGAAGGTCTTCGTGTCGATCTTCAGCAATTTATGATTGGCGCGCACCCATGAAAATGCGGCCTGAACCGACTCACGCATGACATCGCCTAAGTGGCCGGTGTAGGTCAGAATCTTCTTGCCGGGCATACGGGTGGCTTCAACAAACATGATGTCGCCGCCCGCGGAGGTCCACGCCAGTCCCGGAACGACGCCTATTTGCGCCGAGCGCCCGACCAGCTCTGGAATGAACTTCAGCGGTCCGAGATACTCCGGCAGGTCATCGCCATGCACTGTGACCTTCTCGTCGTGGCCGGTGACCACGCGGCGCGCCACTTTGCGGCAGACAGTTGCGACTTCGCGGCCGAGATTGCGGACGCCCGACTCACGTGTGTAATCGCGCAAGAGCCGTCCCAGCGCCTCATCGGTCATCGACAGGTTGGATTTCTTCAAGCCATGGTTTTCCAACTCGCGTGGCAGGAGATACCGTTTGGCAATCTGGATCTTCTCCAAGTCGGTGTATCCCGGCATCTCGATCGTTTCCATGCGATCACGCAAAACCGCAGGGATCGGGTAGAGCAGATTGGCCGTGGTGATGAACATCACAGCCGACAGATCGAAGGGCACGTCGAGGTAATGATCGGAAAACGTGTTGTTCTGTTCCGGATCGAGCACTTCGAGCAGCGCCGATGCCGGATCGCCCCGGAAATCGGTGCCGATCTTGTCGACCTCATCGAGCATGAGAATCGGATTGCGCGCGCCGGCACGGCGCAGACACTGGATGATGCGTCCGGGCATGGCCCCGATATAGGTGCGACGGTGGCCACGGATCTCAGCCTCGTCGCGCATTCCGCCGAGTGAAATCCGCTCGAACTTGCGTCCCATGGCACGGGCAATTGAACGCCCGAGCGAGGTCTTGCCCACTCCGGGCGGGCCGACAAAACAGATGATCGGTCCCTTGACCGATTCTTTCAGTTTGCGAACCGCGAGATACTCGAGAATGCGGTCTTTAACTTTTTCGAGGCCGTAATGGTCTTCGTCGAGCACCTGCTGCGCGTGGGCGATAGCGAGATTGTCATCGGTT
>JAGVEK010000075.1 GCA_020058315.1 Candidatus Zixiibacteriota bacterium | reverse complement strand
CGGGTGAGCATGAGATCATCCACCTCGCGCTGACTTCCGGAGCCCAAATCAACCATTTTCCCGACGTCGGCAAAATGGTCGGACACCTGGTGTCCGGAGACCTCGCAGGCGGTTTTCGCTTTGGAGACGGCGTTCAAGAAATTGTCCCACTTGGCGTAACCGAGCAGAAACTGAAGATCGCGCGCAAGCCAGTACTCGACGCCGCCTTCGGTCAGTTGCGCATGGGCCTCGAAGGTCAAGGTCAGGGTCTGAACTATATCTGTCTTCACGAAGTGCTCCTTACGAAAGCTGATCCACTGTCCGCAATCGCTTTCTCGATCAACTTTTTGAACCCGGACCCGATCTCGAAAACATCTGTGAACTCGGCGAAGGCCCAGCGTCCGTACTGACCGCTGTTGTTCACACCGGGCAGCCAGTAGGTCTCCATGGTTGATTTCTTCTCCTTGGCGTCCTCACGGCGGTAGCCTTTGATCTCAACGATGAGGTGCAAAGGATTGTCATTGCCCCGGCCGTCGTCGACCAAGACGATGAAATCCGGCAGGTAGGTGCGCTTCACCGAGCCATAGATATAGGGCACTTCCAGTCCGAGGTTGTGGTTCTTGACGTAGGCCATGACGGATGGATGAGACTCGACAACGCGGCAAAACTCGGCCTCCCAGTCGCTGTCGAGAATGACCCAGTTGATGTGACACCGCCGCGCGTCAGCTTCCCAGCGGCTCGTCTTTGATGTGTTGAAGTTCACATGAATCGTAGAGCCGGTGGGATTGTACGGATCGAGCACGGCCTTGACCGGTCGTTCACCCACCAGTGCACGGGTGATGGCGGCGGTGATCCGCCCGCAGGCGATGTCGGCCAGCTCCTGGTACATCAACTGGGCTGGGTACGTGCCGCCCTTGCAGACCAGGCAAGTGTCGAGCCACTGCTTGGTGATCCGCTTGAGCTGACCGAACAGGTGGAGCTTGGGTTCCTGGCCAGGGTCGCGCCACTTATTGTAGAGAAGACGCTTAGTGACATGAAACAGTAGCGTCGAGCGGCGTAGATCTCCGGTGTGGACAAGGTTCAGGTCAACGTCTTCGCCGATGATTCCAGAATTCTTGGTAACGGACGGGCCTACCAATTCTGGGGTGAGTTCAAAGATTGAGTCCTCATTGAACTCGGCAGTCAGCCGCTCCTCAGGCAATTCAACCCGGTAACCCAGCACGCACGGGAATCGGATTTCAAGGTGGTCACGTTCGGGACGCATGGCTTTGACATGCACGGTCTTGCGGGGCGGTTGTGGTGGAGCGATGACCGGCTTGGCCGTGAAGTCGAACGGGATTCCCAGAATGTCCGCGTACTCAACGTTGAACAGTCCTTTGTCCGGGCCGTCTTCATTCAGGTCGTATGACTGGCGGCGAAGAGCACGGCCGATGACCTGTTCACAGAGAAGCTGCGTGCCGAAGGCGCGCACACCCAAGACATGAGTGACCGTTTGGGCATCCCATCCTTCGGTCAGCATCGAGACCGACACGACGCAGCGAATCGACTCGCCGAGACGGCCTTCTTTGCCGACCGTATTGCTGACCTCCCGCAGCAGGTCCTCGTCAGTGATTTTCTCCGCCTGACGAGGGTCGCCGGTGCGTTCGATGATCTCGCGGCGGAAACGGTTGATCTCGTCAGCAGCCATCTCGCGAAAGTTGTCGTCTAACGCATCGCCGGATTCAAGCTGCGCGCTGTCAATCAGCAGAGTCCGCGGCCGAGCCAACTGATTGCCATGCTCATCGAAATTACGGAAGAGTGGCAGCCGTCCGTTCTCGAGGGTGTTTGAGCCATCTTCGTTTTCTCGGTGGAAGCCCGAGACATACTCATAAACCAGTTTGGAGATCGAGGTGTTTTGGCAAACGATAATGAAGCAAGGAGGCACGTGAATGTCGGCCTCTTCCCAGAGTTTGTAAGTCTTCGCGTAGTGCCCGTAGAGGGCCGCCAGTGCTGTCTGCAGTTCGACAGGGAGGCTGAGTGGATCGAGAGACTTCGACTTATCTCGACGTTTCTTCGGCATCCGCGAGCCGATATGTTCCCAGAGGTTGCGGAACTTGGGCATCTCCTCGCCCTGGATGTTGTCGGCTACGGGCACACGCGGGAGCTTGACGATTCCGCATTCGATGGAATCCATGAGCGAGAAATCGCTCATCGTCCAGGGGAACAGAGTGCCCTCGGCGTAGCCTGAACCCCGGAGAAAGAATGGCGTCGCCGACAGATCGATGATTCGAGGGACGCCGAGCTTGCGATTGACCGCTTCGAGACCGGAGATCCAGAGCCGTGCGGCCTCATTGTTTTTCTCCGCCTCTTCCTTGTCATCACCCTTCAGATCCCCTTCATCCTCTTTGCCAGGCTTCTCCCGGTAACAGTGGTGCGCCTCATCGTTCAGGACCATGACATGCTTCATGCCCATCAGATCGGGCATGACCCGCTGAAGCATTTGTCCTTCGGTTTCCAATGTCTTGAGCGCCTTGCCCCGGCCCTGAAGAAGCGAGCGGCCACCCTTCGAGATGTCCATGCGCTCGCGAAGCTTGAAGACGTGGTAGTTGGTGATG
>JAGVEK010000500.1 GCA_020058315.1 Candidatus Zixiibacteriota bacterium | reverse complement strand
GCTAGCGAGATGGCTCTGACCAATGAGAGTTTCCCGGACCCGGCAGGGCCCACGACCAGGACATTGGCCCCGGCCCACGGACCCCTCGTCAAATTGGCTGATATCGGCCATGCCGGGTACCGACCCGACAGATCACTCCCCGGGAGATCTAGAAGAGCCATATCAACCAGAAGCTTGATGTCAGAAGTGTGCTGGTAGAATCAGTTGTTGTGTCGGGTGCAACCGAGTTGGGTGGCAGGGTGTCGGACCCGCCAATTGGGAAACCACCTCCGCTGCTACCATCGCCTGCCACGGAGACCCCGGATGGGGCAAATATCATCAGTGCCACGATCAGGCCCAGAGCGATACTTGCTCCCAGCCGCCATACACGCTCACGCTTTTTCATCCCAACCTCCTCTTTGTGATGGCTGACTCGCCAATCACTGCTGACGACGTAGCAAAACGCCGTGCCAAGAGTTGGACGGAACTGCGATGGCCCGGCAGGCACTCGCGTAACTACTGACAATACAAAACGTTACGTGCAATGATGGTCAAGGGCGACAAGCGACGTCATTTGTCGGCGGGAGCACGATTCGCGCAGTTTTCTGCGTTTTGGTGCTGAGAACGGCCATTGGGCTCGAAAGGCCCGGTAAAACCGGCGGAATTCTGCGTTTACCGTGATAAATCCGAGCCGCCTTATGTAATTAGTTGAATTATAGCGTGTTACAAAACAGAAAATTGCGCGGTCACCGCACTCGCTTGGGTGGCTTGATGCCGAGTTTGCTCATCTTGTAGCGAAGTGTCGACGAGGGCAGCCGCAGACGGGCGGCGGCTCTTGCCGGCATCCATCCGGAATCGCGCAGCGCTTGAGTGATGATCTGTGCCTCAGTCTGTTCCATTAGCTGGGTGAGGGATTCACCCGAGTGGGCCGAGGATGGGAGAGAAATCTGTCTTGATCGCCCTGCTTTTCGGGACTCCGTGGCAAGATCACTTCCTTCACCGAGAATGATGCCCCGCTCGATGACGTTTGCCAGTTCCCGAAGATTCCCGGGCCATTTCTCCGTTGCCCAACGAGCCATTACGGCCTCAGACAGACGCATCGGCGGGCGACCGTACTGGCGGCACTTCTCTTTGAGGATGTGGTCCGCCAAGCCAGGGAAATCCTCCATCCGGTCGCGCAGGGGTGGCAGGTGGGCTTCGAAAATGTTGATGCGATAGTACAAGTCGCGACGAAATTCTCCCTGTTCGACCATGGCGCTCAAATCCCGGTGCGTGGCACAAATGAAACGCACGTCGACGCCGACCGCAGTGTCGCCACCAACCCGGTCAAGCTCCTTGTTCTCAATCACGCGCAGGATTTTTGCCTGCAACGACAAAGGGAGTTCGCCGATTTCATTCAAGAAGACCGTGCCGCCGTCCGCCAGCTTGATCCGTCCCTCGCGAAACCCCACTCCGGTGGCCACATTGCTTTCGATGCCGAATAACTCGGCTTCCACGAGGTTGGCGTGGATGCTGGCGCAGTTCACATGCGCGAATGCCCGCTCGCGACGCGGGCTGTTGGCGTGGATCCACCGCGCCAGATAGTCTTTGCCCGTGCCGGTCTCCCCAACGAGCAGGATGGGGACATCAGTCGGTGCGGCCCTTTGCAGCGTGTTCATGATCTCCACCATGGGGGGACTGATAAAGTCGAAGAACGCCGCGGCGGATGGGGCATGATCGTCGGGAATAGTTGCCACCACCGGTCCCGACAGGCGCACCAGATCGTCGCAGCGCTGGATCGCGATGCCGCAGAACCGTGCGAACAAGCGCAACTGTTCCCGTGACTCTTCGTCAAATGCGTTCGGGACCCCTGAGTTGTCGAGGTAGATGACACCCCAGACACCTTGGGAGTCAAAGATGGGAGCGCAGAGAACCGATTGGATGTTGTAGGCGCGGACACTGCCGCTGTTCCGCGTGATTTCGTGTGTGCGCGCATCCGAAACGAGCAGACTCTGGGCTGTTTCTGAGGTCTCCCGAACCACGGTCCAGCTCAACCCCTTGATTTCCTCGATGGCGCTGTTGTCGAGTTCATAAGATGCCTCGGCGAACCAGCGGCCCGTCAGGCGGTGGTGCGAAAGGATTGCACCGTGATCGGCGAAAAAAGACCGTCGGGCAGTGGCGAGGAGAGTGTTGAGGAATCGTGTCCGATCCGGCAGTGCTTCAAGGATGGCCGCCACCTCGGCAAAAGGATCGATCGCCGGCGCGGACCCGGCCTGCATCTCCAATTCGCGTCTCAAGTCATCCAGATTTGGACTCATATCAGGTCTCTCCGCATTCTTTCAAGCAAGAGTTCGGCAGACTTCAAGTAGCGGATGCCAATCTGCCAGTTGCGCATTTCTTTGGCCAGCAGCGCCATGATCGTCAGGGTTTGAATCAGATGATCGACACGGCCGCTGGCGCGACATCTCGCAGCCGTGCGGCCCAGCACATGCAAGGATTGATCGAACTGGCGCCGCAACAAGGCGCCGTGTCCGAGCAGCCGGCCCATTTCGCATCCCAGTGGATGAACATTTCCCAGCATGGGGTCGCTCTGCAACCGGCTCTCCATTTCGCCTGCGCGCACGAGATCCCTTGTCCACAGATGTAGCGTGAGCCAGGCCAGCATGGTCTCGACTCGGTCGCGCGGTGATAGAAGTGGATGATCGAGGGGCACCAGCCCCAGATGTTTTTCAGCAATGGCGAAGTCATCCCGCACCATGGCCGCGCGTGCGCAGAGGCGGCTGGACTCCCAGCAGCCTTCCTGATCGTGCTCCCTGGCGAAGACCTCCGTCGCCGCGCAGCATGCCGCCTCAGCCTTCATACCGTCGGCTGCTGCCAGGTAGAGGCGCGCCAGATTCAGATTGATCCTGGCAGCGCCGATCTGGTCTCCATTTCGTTTCCTGAAGCCGATCGCGGCTTCCAGTGAGATCTTCGCAAGAGCGAGGTCACCCCGCATGCTGAGCACCCAGCCCAGATGATTATACGCCCTGGCGCTCTGATCAAGGTCTGAAATGGCCTCAGCCAAAGCCACAGCGAGGCGAGCGGAACGGACCGCAACGTACCCCTGTCCCAGATCTACGTAACACGGCACGAGATTGGAGAGTGCCCGCAGATGGGTCTGTGTGTCCCGAGCCAGACGGTAATGATCCCTCACGCGTTTGAAGTGGTTCTTGGCCACCAGTGGGTTGCCGGTATCCTTGGCCAGCATTCCCAGGTTTCCGAGGCAACGCCATTGCACATCGTCCCATCCGTGCTGGGCAGCGGTCACACGGCACTGACCGAGATGCTTTTGAGCCGAGTCGCGGGCACCGCTGAACAACTGGATCAAACCCAATCGATTCAGATTGCGGGCGAATTCCTCACTATTTGAAGCGACTCGCTCCAGCAGGTGGTGGGCCTCATAGCATATTGACCGGGCGCGTTTGTAGTCGAAGCGCAGGATATAAATGGCGCCCAGTTCACTCAGCAGATAGCCGCGAACGCGTTCATCCTCTGCCGGGACAGATGATAGTAGTTGCTTGAGCGTTTCTTCTTTTCGATGCAGGTCTCCCGCGACGTCCAGTAGACGGCACCTCCATCGCGCCTCATCCAGGGTCGGCATCGCCCGCGAAGATTGACCGGTCATCAGCCCCAAGGCAATTCCCGCCCACCGGATTTGATGCCTC
>JAGVEK010000076.1 GCA_020058315.1 Candidatus Zixiibacteriota bacterium | reverse complement strand
CGCCGACGTCCACTGCCGTCTCTTCATGGCTGACCTCCTTCCGGTCAGCCCCAATTTACTCTGTTACAACAACCCGTGCCTAAATGGGGGGCAGTATATGTGCTCTTGGCGTCCTCCGAGGTCAAGTCCTTTTTTTCCTGTAAAAGCGTCCTGAGTGTGTACCCCCTGCATGGTCTTCTTTTCTCTACGCGGCCAGCAATTGGGTGTCCGGATCGCTCCAGTCGCTGCTGGGATCCGTGCGCATCTGCACCAGCCGCTCCCGGAGAACATCGTTCATCCGCACCCCACGCCAGTTCTCCGACGCATCGATGAGAACGGCATACAGCAACGTCAAGCCGCTCGTCTCCGACTGGAACCGCGGAATCACCTTGGTGCGCCGTTTGCCTTCACCGAAGAGCCGCTCGAGAAGGTTGGTCGTCCGTGTTTGCACCCGGTGGGCCAGCGGCAGCTTCAGCGCAGTGAGACACTCTTCCAAGTCCTGGGCCAGACACTTCATCGCCGCCGGAAACGCCTCCTGATACTGGCCAATGATCGCGCGGGCCTGGGCCAGCCCCTCCGCATACGTCGCGGCGGTGAACGCCTTCTGGATCAACCGCTTCAGCGTGGGACGCGCCACCGAGGGCAGTTTACACATGATGTTGCGCATCTTGTGGACTTGGCAGCGTTGCACCAGAGACCCCGAGAACTTGCGCCGCACCGCCTTGCGACATCCCGCATTGCCATCGATCACCACCAACAGCGGATCGTCCAGCCCCCGCTGTTTCATATCCTCCAGGAAACCCTCCCAGCAGGCGGCGCTCTCCTTGTCACCGGTTTCCAGATGCAACAGGACCTTGCGCCCGTCGGCCAGAATGCCATAGGCGCATAACACCGCCACCGCCCGGCGGTCCTCGGGACGCAGTTTCAAGTAGACCCCGTCCAGGAACAGATAAAGCACATCCAGTCCGGAGAGGTCCCGCTGCTGCCAGGAGCGAAACTGCGGCCGCAGTTCTTTGCAGAGCTCGGTGATGACGCTGCGACCGGTTCCTTCCACCCCCAGCATCTCCACCAGCGCCGCCTCGATGTCCCGCTGACTCATGCCCTTGACATACAACGCCGGGATCAGCTCCAACAGGCGCTGAGATCGCTTCCCGATCGCCTGCAGCCACGCCGACTCAAACGGCTCCAGGCTATCCCGGACTTGGGGTACCTGAAGGGTCAGGCTGCCCTCCGCGGTGTGGACCGTCTTGGGTTCATATCCGTTACGATACCCGTGCAGCGCACCATCGGTACTGCGTTCGTACCGACCCCGACCCAGAAACTCGTCAATCTCCGCTTCCAGGGCTCTCTGCAACAGCAACTGCGCACCCCGACGTGCCGCCTCGCCCAACGGATCGCCGCTGGCCAAAACGTCCTCACAAAACGCTTGCTCCATTCGTTGACTCGGTGCTACTCTCCGCATGGGTGTATCCTCCTGCTTTGGGGTCCTCAACGGACCCCGGTTCTCAAACTCCTACAGGAGTTTACACCCCTTCGTTTTTACAGGAAAGATCGGACATCACCTGCGGAATCGTCCCTTGAAGTATTTCAGCAATGGAACAAAGTCGCCGTCACCACTGCATAGCACAAGTGTACCGTACTCCGGTAGATTCTCAAGTGCATCAATGGTGATTTCAACATCGAAGTTGCATTTGGTTCTTATCAGTCCCGTCGTATGATCGTACACGCGATGAACGGGCTTTGTTCTGACGACAAAGCGCAGTTCGTCTCTAAGCCGAAGAAAGAACCGCTTCTTTCCGGCCACGACCGTAGAGGCGAAATCGGCGGAAGTCCTATCGGGATTTGCCTCTAAGTAGTGTCGTAAAGACGGAGTGCCATCATAGAAGTAGAACCTGCAACGCCCAAATGCACTCACGCAGTACTCTCGAAAGCGGAGCCAATCCACTTCCCATCCACGCGCCCGAAGTGCATAATGCCAATTGGAATAGTCAATCAGTACCAGCACTTTTTTGGGCAGGGGTGGACGGGCATTTGCTTTTACCTCGGTTGTCACTCTACCCCCTATTTCTTCTCGGCGTTCTTGGGCCCTCGCCCGGGATACCATTCGGCCAATCCCCACTCTTTACCGACCTTCTTGAAACGAGCATCCCGTAACATCGAAGAATACACTGTCACGTAGAAGTTCTTGGCGGTCGTCAATAGACCTCCTGCCTTGAGCATCTTGCAGATCTCCTTTGCAGGCCGAGGCTCCTTTTGCATCCGGAGATACTTTTCGGCGGCATCAGTGATACTCATCGAAAAGAATGTATCCCTGCGCACGTCTGCCGACACTGGCTCGACTTCGTCCTTTTTGGGATCCCCCTCGCTCGGCTTCAACGGAAAAGCCGCTTGGGCCGCCTGTGAGGAGATTGCTCTCACCAAATTCGACATTAAGCCTGACTGTCCTGCGAGAATCTTAAAGCCGGTAATCGCATCATCAATCGCCTTACGCATCGCTTCGAGTTTGGCGATCTCATCGGCGTAGTCTTGTGGTTTTTCTTTAGCCATAATCCTTGCCTTCCCTCGTAAAACTGGTTAAATTGCCGATGTCATGAGGGGCGAAGGGCCAGAGCCTATGCCCTGACCCTACCGCCTCATGGCCCACGCACTGAACGGCCACGAAGCAACGCGTGGGCTTAGGGTATTATCTTCATGACACGCTCCTCTCCGGGGTGTGCTGACGAATCT
>JAGVEK010000399.1 GCA_020058315.1 Candidatus Zixiibacteriota bacterium | reverse complement strand
GAAGCGTTCCCCAACGCCCACCCGGATCGAGATACGGTTGTGACTTTCCACTGCGCGGAATTCACCTGCCTCTGCCCGATCACCGGGCAGCCGGACTTCGGCGAATTGGAAATATCGTACGTGCCCGGCCAGCGCGTTCTGGAGAGCAAGTCTCTCAAGCTTTATCTGTGGACATACCGTGATGTGGGGACATTCCACGAAGATGTGGTCAATGAGTTGCTGGACGCTCTTCATGATTTCCTGAAGCCGCGCTGGATCAAGGTCACTGGACGATTCAATGTGCGCGGGGGGATTGCGATTGATGTCACCGCCGAGCGCGACGGGACATCCGGAGTGTAGGCGCGGACTGATATCCGCCCCATTTCGCGCTATGCCCGCCATCGCGCCGGGCCCCCGAGAGGACGTATGCAATACGCCCCTACAAGTGAAGAAACCCGGCATCAGTGTCGTTTTGTCAGGAACTCATTGCCACTGTCGAACGTAGGAGCATGTGACCGATGGGTCGCCCTGGATGGAGCCAGTAGTGATCAATTGGCGGGAAGGGTCGTCTGGACATCGTGAAGCAGTATAGGCCGGTGGGGTGGGCACTTGTTCTTCTGCTTCTATTTGCGCAGATGCCTTCACCATGCCGGGCGGACAAACCAGCCAGGCTTTCCCCGCGACGGCTGGCCGATCTCTTGCAGTCGCCCCCTCGTTCGGTTCAGCACGGTGATTACTCGGTGTCCCCCGGTCAGGTCGTCGAAAGCGCACTCGTCGTTATTGAGGGGGGGCTCGATGTTGCCGCCGGCAGCGTGCTCAAAGGCGAGGTGTGGATTGTCAACGGAGATCTGGTCGTTGCCGGTGATGCGCGTGTCGAAGGGACCGTTCATCTCGTTGACGGGGCAGTCTTCCAGTCGCGTGATGCGGTCATCACCGGCGCAATCAGGAAATACCGCTGCGGGTGCAAGCTCGACACCGATCAGTTCCGGAAGACCGGAAAGCCCAATTTTCGTCGCGTCGCGGATCGACAATCACTTGACCCACGTTTGGCCGCCGGCTCGGCCGCGACCAACCGAGTCGACTATGAAACGGTGTTCCTGGGGATCGAGCGCGGGAACCCGGACAACCCACATCCTCATTGGCGGGGTCACGCCCGCCTTCTAATCCCGTTCCGCGATAACACGCGCGGCTTCCTGGGGTTTGACCTCGATCTTCTGATTCCTCTCCGTGGCAGGACTGTTGGTCTTCAGCTCCAGGGATTCAAGAAAACGGTCAGCAACGACATCTGGCAATACCCAGCCGACGAGAACGGATGCGCGCTGCTGATTTCACACACCGATTTCCTGGACTACTACGAACGATCTGGCGGGAGGATCGGAGTGGTCATCAATCCCGGTCACTCTCTGATGATTGCGGGAGCGGCGTACCTGGATCACTCCCAGTCATTGCGCACGACCAGCGTCTCTTCCCTGGCCAATAACGACCGTCCGCTCCGGAGCAATCCGGCCATCGATCGAGGGGAAATCCTCGGCGTGGACCTGACAGCTACCTATGACACACGCGATAATCCGGGTCGTCCGTCGTCTGCATGGTTTCTTCAGGGCACGGTGGACGCAGGGTTCAAAACCGGACCTGGCGACTTCTCATTCACAACTCTGATGCTCGATGTGCGGCGATACAATCGCGTTTGGCGCAGAGTCAACCTCGACCTCCGCGCGCGAATCTTCACCGGCTGGAGCGACTTGCCCCGGCAGCGGCTGCAATCGCTCAATGGGTACGGCGGTGTTCGTGGAATGCACGACATCCCGTTCCCTGACGCCCGCGGCGATCGACTCGCGCTGTTCTCAACCGAACTGAGAATCCCCCTGCCTCAGATTCCCGTGATCAAGATCCTCTACACGCGCTGGGATATACTCTTCTTCGGAGACATTGGGGTGCTCCGTCTTGACGGTGGTGCGGCAGGGCCTTTCCGATTCCTCAATTCACCGAAAGACGCGTGGGGCAAGACTGTTGGTATCGGTGTGTCCGGAGAGGCGTTTCTGCCGTACCTGGGTTTCTATGTCGCTCAGGACGTGACGCGCTTCAACAAGCGTCCCCGACTTATTATTCGAGCCCAGCGCTCATTCTGAAATCTGCCGGTCGAGTTGTGCATGACGTCCTTTCTTCAAATCGAGAACCTGCACAAGAGATACCGGACAGTCCATGCGTTGCGTGGTGTCAATCTTGAATTGCCCGGACCTGGGATATACGGCCTTCTCGGTCCCAACGGCGCCGGGAAGACAACGGCGATCAAGTTGATTGCCGGACTGATCAAACCGACGGAAGGCCGCATTCGAATCAGCGGGATCGACATTCGCGACGATCCAGTCCGGGCATTGGCGAGCATCGGTGTCATGATGGAGATGCCGCGTTTCTACGATCATTTATCTGGCGGAGACAACCTGCGGGTGCTCGCCTTGCTGTCCGGTCAGCGCGACCAGAGGCGCGCTGACCAGTTGATGGATCGCGTGGGGTTATCCGCCAAGGCCGGAGAAAAAGTATCTGCCTATTCGCGGGGTATGCGCCAGCGACTCGGCCTGGCGGCGGCCCTGCTTGATGATCCCCGGCTGGTGATCCTGGATGAGCCGACCAATGGCCTCGACCCTGCAGGCATCGCCGAGTTCCGCCAGTGGCTCCCCCAAATGGCCCATGAGGAACAACGAGCAATCCTCCTCTCCAGTCATCAGATGGGTGAAATGGAACGCATCTGTGACAACTTCACGATCGTCAGCCGGGGCACGATTGTCGCCACAGGCAAGGCGGCCGATCTCGCGCAGCCGCGAACGTCGGTGGTTTTCCGCGTGCCTGACGCCGAGGCAGCGCTGGCCGCTCTCCATGACGTGCAGGGGATTACGAATGTGGAAGTGCTCGGCGCCGATCGTATCCGCGCTGATTCCCCCGCTGCGCCGACCGCCGCAATCAACCGGATCCTCGTGAATCGTGGCATCGACGTGATCGAAATCACCGAGGAGAGAGAATCGCTCGAAGAGATATTCTTCCGTCTGGTCGGGAGGGATCACGATGTGGCGTGAAGTGTGCCGCGTCACCGGAGCTGAGTGGCTCAGGGCGCGGCGGTCCAGAGCGACACTGACAGGACTTGTGGTCTATGTCTTGGTCGTCGGGATTCTGTATTTCACATACTACCTCGCCGTTCGACGCTCGTTTGTCGGCATACCGACTGGATTCTATCTGTGCGGAGCGGTTCTTTCTGCCGCAGTCACACCTCTGGCGTTCATTGGTGTTCTCCTGATTGCGTTCTCTCTCGGTCGCGAGTTTTCATCCGGGACGATCCATTTGGTTTGGACGAGGCCCATTTCACGTCTCGGCTGGCTCGGGGGAAAAGTGCTCAGCAGTGTGATTCACCTCAAGTCGTTCCTCGTTCTGACTCTGGTCATCGTGATTACGGTGGCCGGTGCGCAGTTCGGATTCTCCAGTCTCATGGAAAAGGACTACCTGATCCACAGTGCGGGGTCACTGTGGTGGAATCTGCTTCTCGTGATTGTGCTGACTTGGATCGCATTGATTGCGACTGTTTCCATTGTGTGTGTGCCGGCTCTGTACATCGCGAGCCCGGGCGTGACAATTACGGTCTGTGTCGCCGGCGGATTTGTCCTGCAACTGGCGGCTGGGTGGGAAGTGCTCAGGCCATTCTTGCTCCCGACATATCTCTCCTCGCCGCTGGCGCAATTCGTGGCGATGTCGAAGGGACTGCCGTTGCCCGAGGAATGGAGCACACTCACACGGACCTGTTTGCTTGGGTCTCTGGGCTGGATGCTGGCGGGGTGGTTATGGGCTGCATGGATTGTGAAGAGGAAAGAGGTGCTGAATTGACCACGAATATCGGCAGACGGCGGATGTTTCGGCCAATCAAACGACTGGCATGGATCAGATACATTCCTTACGTGTCCTGGATCTCGATCCTGCTTCTGCTGGTCCCTTTTGTCTCAAGAGCAGCCTCGAAAACAGAGGACTTCTCGCTTTCCAAGCTGGGCGTGGCCGGTGAGATCCTCGGGCTCATTCCAGCCGATCTCGATCGGGATTCTCTGGTCGACATCGTCGTTTTCCACAAGAAGGGACTCCCCCCTCAGGAAACCCGCTGGGTCTCGGTTT
>JAGVEK010000327.1 GCA_020058315.1 Candidatus Zixiibacteriota bacterium | reverse complement strand
TCAACTTCCTCCGTGCAATCCCCGGAGAGCCAGCGGGCCATCGCAATTCCGGCGCGGCGCGAGGCCAGATCGCCGAGAGCCGTCTCCAACCCATATCGCACAGACGGAACGCCCGCAGTCAGCCGGTCGAAATCCGGCGACAGGGTGCTCAATTCCTGCCACGTGGCTGGTATACGCCAGTTCGCGACCTCGCTTTGGATGGCAACCCATCGCGCCATCACGTCTTCGAGCGTCTCAGTGGAGAAGCCGGCCAGAGGGGCAACATCACCCAGACCCACGATCCCATCCTCGTCACGGACCACCAGGAGGAATCCGCTGCGCTCCTGATAAGTACCATGCCCTGTCACGATTGGCCGCGGTAGCCGTCCCAGGTAGGGAACACTCGACCAGCGGCAGGTCGTCATAGTTGCAGACCGATGGCCAACAGGCAGCCGTAGACCAACTGGAGCCTCGCTGTATCTGCGAGTGCGCGGTTGAGAGCAGGTCCGCCGGCATCACGGAAGACTGTGCGCAGCAGCGGGATTGCAGTCAGCATGGCGGCTGATGCGATCAGAGCCCCCGGACCGCAAAGTCTCATCGCCACCAGAACCGCAGGCGCCAGCGCGATTGCCAGAAGAAGAATCGCAAACTCCCACTGTGTCCCTCTTCGGCCGAGCCGGACAGCAAGCGTCATCTTGCCCGCTTCGCGATCCGTGTCGATATCGCGAAGATTGTTGACCACGAGTATCGCCGTCGCGAGAAGCCCTATGGGAACACTGAGCAGGAGAACCGTCAGGTTGAGTCTCAGCGCCTCGACATAGTAAGTGCCGCAGACCCCGACCACACCGAAAAAGAAGAAGACGAAAACGTCTCCCAGACCATGGTAGCCAAGCGGGAAAGGCCCGCCTGTATAGAGAACACCGGCGGCGACTGAGAGGAGCCCGACCGCAAGGATTGGCCATCCCGCCCGCCAGACCAGGAACGCACCGTCCAGAATGGCGAATCCAAAAACACCCCACATCGCCCAGCGCATCTGCGCCGGTGTGACCAGACCGGCCTGCGTCACACGGAGCGGCCCAAGACGCTCATGCGTGTCGGCTCCATGTTTCCAGTCGTAGTAATCATTCGCGAAATTCGTCCCGATCTGAATGGCGACTGCGCCAAACAGCGCCGCCAGCACCGCCCCAAAGTGAAAGACGCCATCCCGCCACGCCAGTGATGCGCCAACGATCACCGGTGTCACGCCGGCCCAGAGAGTTCGCGGACGCGCCGCGTGAACCCACACTCTCCAGCCGGCCATGACGATTTCACTTTGCGACATGGATCATCACGGAAAACGGGGAAACTTGGAGAAGTCAGGCTTGCGCTTTTCCAGAAACGCGTTGCGGCCTTCTTTTGCTTCCTCTGTCATGTAGAAAAGGAGAGTCGCGTTGCCGGCCAGTTCCTGCAGCCCGACCTGCCCGTCGCAGTCGGCATTCAACGCCGCCTTGAGACATCGGATCGCCAGCGGGCTATTGGCAAGAATTTCCCGGCACCAGCCGACAGTTTCTTCCTCGAGCCGATCCAGGGGAACGACGGTGTTCACCAGCCCCATCGTCAGCGCCTGCTGAGCGTCATACTGCCGGCACAGATACCAGATCTCCCGCGCCTTCTTCTGACCCACGATCCTGGCCATATACGATGCTCCGAAGCCACCATCGAAACTCCCGACACGCGGCCCCGTCTGCCCAAAACGGCTGTTGTCGGCGGCGATCGTCAAGTCACAAATCAGATGCAGGACATGCCCGCCACCAATTGCATACCCCGCCACCATCGCGATCACGGGCTTCGGCAATGAGCGGATCATCCGCTGCAAGTCGAGCACATTCAGGCGTGGCACGCCGGATTGATCGACATACCCGGCGTCGCCACGGATACTCTGATCGCCACCGGAACAGAACGCATCCGGCCCCTCGCCGGTCAGGATCACGACGCCGATCGAAGCGTCGTCGCGCGCATCAGCAAATGCGGCGGACATATCGAAGATGGTCTGCGGGCGAAACGCGTTGCGGACGTGCGGCCGGTTGATCGTGATTTTCGCGATTCCCTCGGCTTTCTCATACCTGATGTCTGCAAATTCCCGCGCTGACTGCCAGTTGATCGATGCCATAGGCTGTTGATCCTCCGCCTGTCCAGTTCGCGTTGCCCGGTCCCGCGCGTTTCACCGTGGAGCGTCATGCCCCATGAGAAACGGCCGCACAGCGCGCACACAGCTCTCCGGCTGCTCCCAGTAAGGTGCATGCCCGGCACGCGGAATCAAACAATACAAGACGTGCGGAATCAAGCCCGCCATGTCGAGGCCAATCGCCCGAAACTTGTCATCGTATTCTCCTGCGAGAATCATGGTCGGCGGTTTCAATTGGGATAGCCTCCCGTGGAGAGGTTCCTGAACGCCAGTGCCCATGCACCGCAGGCTGGATGCAAGGCCGGGGGCCGTATTCCGCATGCGAAGTTCTCGGGCACGCGCCTGTTTCTCAACGGACAGATCCTGCTGGCTGGCAAACAGGGGACGCTTCGTCCATTCCTCCACGAACCATGACAACCCCTGGCGTTCGATCTGATCCGCGAGCTCGGCATCTTCAGCGGTACGCCGCCGACGATCCTCCGGGTCGGCAATGCCCGGAGAGGCGCCTTCGAGCACCAGCCGCTGCACGCGTTCGGGGAAGCGGAGCGCAAGATGCAGCGCCAGACGTCCACCCATCGAATACCCCCAGAGGTGGAACCGGGCAACTCCGATTTCATGCAGCATCGTGCCCAGCCATTCCGCCACCGTTTCCATCCGACAATTCCCTGTATCCACAGGATTCTCGGTGCGGCCATGACCGGGCAGATCCACACGGATACAACGAAAGTCGGATTTGAGCTCCGTGACGATTTCATCCCAGAAGTCCGCACAGCCGGTAAAACCATGCAGCAGCAAGAGCGCCGGGAGATCACGCGCTCCTTCATCCTGGTAGAACCAGTTGGTCGCACCGACCCGGACATTCACCATCAGAATACACCCGTGAACTTATCCGCCAGGAGGCGATTGATTTCCCAGCTGGCGGCCAGATCGCCATCCCTCGTGGACTTGACTTCCAGTATCTCCGGTCCTTCTGCCATGAGGCTGGCCGAGAATGCCGAATCGAAAGCCGCAACCGAATCCTGACGCTGGTGGCCTATGCCCCAGAACGCCGCCGCATGGCCAAAATCGCGGCCGTGCGGCATCGCCACCAGGGAGTCGCAGACGGCGTGATGGGCAGCAATCGGCAGAAACGAAAAGATCCCTCCACCGTCGTTATTCAGCAGGACGATCTTTAATGGAAGCTGATACTGGCGCAAGGCGGCAAGACCGTTGAGATCGTGGATCAAGGCAATGTCGCCGATCACCAGCACGACGGGCCGTTTAAGAGCCGCCGCAACCCCTGCCGCCGTCGACACAATACCGTCGATCCCATTCGCCCCCCTGTTACAGAGCACCCGCAACGGGGTGGCGCTGCCGGTCGCATAGAACTCACCCCAGCGAATCGGCATGCCATTCGAAAGAAAGATGACCGTCCCAGCCGGTGCCCGACGAAACACGGAGCGGACGATGCCCCCGCCAAACCCCCGATGCCCTTCCTCGCGCCCTGACTCCAGCAGGTGGCGTGCCTGCCGCTCCGCCCGTAGCCATAGTCGCAGATAGTCGCCACTATTAGATATACTCCCGATGCGCCTTCCAATCTCGTCACATGCGCTCTTGAGATCAGCCGTGAGCCTGATCGT
>JAGVEK010000159.1 GCA_020058315.1 Candidatus Zixiibacteriota bacterium | reverse complement strand
CCAGGTCGGCAAGAGCTTCGCCCTCGAAGTGAAGGACGAGATCGTCATCAAGACGGGTGATTCCAGTATTGTCATGAAGAAAGACGGCACGATCCAGATCAAGGGCAAGGATATCACTATTGTCGGATCTGGCAAGATCGCCGTCAAGGCGTCGAGCAACCTCACATTAAAGGGAAGCAAGATCGCCGAGAACTGAGGAGAGAATGCCATGTTTAAGGGCACTGTGATCAATGAACGAATCCAGGCGGCCGTTCCATCGGTGGTGCGTGGACGGCTGCTGGAGATCGATCCCGACGGGACGCTGATTGTGATCGGGGACGCCGCAGACAGAAAACAGTATTACTGTGATTACCTCTGGGTGGACCGTGCGGCGTCTGCACCGCTAATCCCTGGTTGCCAGGTCCTCTTTGTACCGCCGCAGGACGGGAGTGACCGGGGATGCGTTTTGGGTGTCGTCGGGCGATACGTCAGAGTCACCGAAGAGAATCACTCAACCCAGGAACGGGTGAGATCCAGTTCCGAGACTCCTCGCGAGCGGGTGATCGAGATCGCGGCCGATGAGAAGCTGACACTTCAATGCGGCGAAAGCTCGATTGTCCTTTCCGGCGATGGCTCTGTCATTATCCGCGGCACCAGAATTGTCAGCCGTTCCAAAGGGATCAATCGAATCAAAGGCGCTGCCGTGCAGATCAATTAGACGCCCATCGGGGGCGACCGGTCGCCGGAATAGACTCTCATGCTTCAGATGGATAACAAGACCCCCTTCAAGACTTCATTGGGGTTGTTTCCCGATGAGAAGGGGATCGATTCAGTCTACCCGGTGGTGAAGGGCACATTCCAGCTCGGGGAGAGGCTCCGGATTGCCGGCGACCAGGCTCCGATCGTCATGGTCGATGAATTTCACGGGAAACCCGATGAATCCAGTCTCAAATACGCATCGGAGCTGACTTTTATCAAACCGGCGACCGATGTCGTACTGACGGGCCATGCCTACGCACCACGTGGCAGGAAGACCACGGAAGTGGATGTGGGACTGCGTGTCGGGCGGCACGGTAAGGTGGTCCGTGTTTTCGGCAATCGGCTCTGGCTGTCGGGGGCGGTCGGCCACGTGATGTCGGCGCCACAGCCGTTCGAACGGATGCCACTGGTTTACGAGCGGAGTTTCGGCGGCAATGACCACGTGGGCGCCGATGAGCGTCCCGTCGGCGTGGAGGAGAACCCGGTGGGAACCGGGTATTGCCACTCCCGTGGGAAGAAAGAAATCGTCGGGATGCCGTTGCCCAACCTGGAAGATCCACTTCATCTGATTTCCGGTTGGACCGATGCTCCCGCGCCGGTTGGTTTCGGGCCGTTGTGCGCCCATTGGGTGCCGCGCAAGAAGTACGCCGGCACGTACGACGAAGCGTGGCAGACAAACCGCGCGCCATACCTGCCTGAAGATTTCGATCCTCGATTCTTCAATTCTGCCACTCCCGACATGATCTTCTCGCCCCACTTGCAAGGGGGAGAGGACGTGGAGATTCACAATGCCGATCCGAGCGGGCGGCTGGCATTCAAGATTCCGCGGATGACACTCGACATCTCCGTTCGAATCGACGGCCAGACGACTCACCACGCGCCGGTCCTCGACACGGCGATTATTGAGCCCGATGATAGTCGGCTGTGCCTGGTATGGCGATGCAAACAGACGTGCGACAAGAAAATGCTCCGTATCGAACTGGTGACGATTGAGATCAAGCAGACCGATCCGTCAGTGGCGGGACTCTGATGGCCACGGAGATCGTGATCGTGGGGATGAGCATGGCGACAGCCCTGGGACTTGATGCCGTTCAGACGGTGGCCAATGTCCGGGCCGGAATGGCCGGCTTCAAGGAGCTTGCCTGGCTGGACAAGGCATTCCAGCCCTTTGTCGGTGCCTTCCTTCCCGATGATGTCTTGGATCCGCTCAGCGAGACGATCGCCAAAGCGCGGGCGCTGACCTGCCGTGAGGATCGGATACTGCGCTTGGCGGGGCTGCCTCTGAAGGAACTAATCGCAGGAATCAAGGGCCGAATTGGGCCACTGCCTCACGCCGTCGGAATGCCCGATAACAATCAGACATTCCGCCTGACTGACAAAGACGTGCTGGCGTATCTTCCGGAACAGAGCGGGGTGCCGATTGACGCATCCCATTCATCGGTTTTCTTTAAGGGAAGAGCGGCCGGTCTGCTCGCCGTGCATACGGCATGCGAGAGCTTGCGAAGCGGCAAAATGGAAACTGTGATTGCTGGAGGAGCCGACACTTTTAAGGATTTGTACACCCTTGGGACTCTTGATATGCAATCGCGTGTTAGCACGACTCAGAATCGTGATGGTTTCATCCCCGGCGAGGGCGCATGCTTTCTCTTCCTCACCACTCGCCGGAACGCTCAGGCCAAAGGATGGCCGGTCCGTGCTGTGATTATGGCATCGGCCACCGGGTTTGAAAAGGGCCATCTGGGAAGCAAGGAACCGTATCAGGGAGAGGGTCTCTTCGCGATGTTCTCTGCACTCTTCAGCGCCGCCAGCACTGCAAAGCCGGTCCAAACCGTTTACGCGAGTTTCAACGGCGAGAACCATTGGGCCAAAGAGTGGGGCGTCACGGCGATCCGTCACAAATCGCATCTGGCCGGGAACTTCCAGATTGAGCATCCCGCTGACTGTATCGGTGACACCGGCGCAGCTTGTGGCCCGTTGATGGCGGGAATGGCGGCGATTGGAATCGAGCAGGGGTACCGGCGGGAACCAGCGGCTGTATTTGCGTCTTCGGATCATGGCGACAGAGCTTCAGCCCTGCTGGCGAAAGCATCGTAGAAACGGAAGCTCATCATGCCAAGCACTGTCCACGCAAACGGCCGGGGTTTCGTCCACAAAGGCAGCGGAGGATTCAACCTGGTTTTCCCCGATGTGTGTAAGACCCCGGCAGCGCCGTCTCCCATCCCGATTCCTTATCCGAACATTGGCCAGTCATCGGACACTTCGAAGGGTCCCGATACGGTCAAAGCCGACGGGAAGATGATTATGACCAAGGGTGCTGTTTACAGCCGCACATCCGGTGACGAAGCGGGGACGCTGAAAGGCGTCATCAGTAGTACGAACATGGACGAGGCGGAATTCATGATCTACTCGTTCGATGTAAAGCTCGAAGGCAAGAATGTCTGTCGGATGGGCGATCCTTTGTACCACAATAAGAAGAACATCATGGGGTAGGGGAGTAGCATGCCGGACCAATTGGATGGTTTAGCCCTTGTGATCGATACCATTGGCGGTGACGCGAAATGGGAGTGCCCGTTCTCGCATGATGACAAGAAGAAGAACTTATCGAACGAGCTAAAGGGTGTCGGCACTACTCTGGGAACAAACATGGAGAGTGGTGAACAGACTATCTTGAATGACGATGAGGGAGGGGGCAAACCACTTCCGGCGAAGGAGAGGATGCTGCGCCCGTCGAAGGATCCGGACAAGTCCGCCGTCTATCAGCAGCAGAAGCCGATCACTCTCATCAACCTGAAGTCGAAGGTACGAAGAAGCTACGCTTTGACATGCGCCGCACACCATTTGATACCGGCACAAGCATCACTGCGGGACTGTGACCTGATGCAGTGGATCAAGAAGGGCTCGGAAATCCGTGAGGATATCGGGTACAACGTGAATGGCCTCCAGAACGGAGTGTGGCTTCCCGGAAACTACGCGATGCGCGGCAAATGGGGCAAAATGAAGGAAGCCGAAGACGATGTTGCCGATTTGAGTGACGGTCCGACTTCCGGAAAGATCGAAGATGCACAGTACTGGTACGCCATTTGTGCGATGGTGAAGGTGGGGGGGCAGTTTCATGATGCCCATCCCGACTACAGTGATTTTGTTACCAAGTGCTTGAACAAAGTGGCTGTCTTGATGTCAGAACAGGACCATTTCTGCGAGAAGTGTAAGAAAAGGAGCAAGAAACCGAAACCGGCTCCCTTCAAACTTGTCCGCCGTCTCAATTTCATTTCTGATCGCATGAGAGGGCGTCTTGTCGGCCAACCGACTAGTTGGAACAAAAGCATCTGGACCTCCAGATTCGCACTGGCCTATCTCAACCTTGTCAGCGACCAACGCCGGAAGTCGGGACCATTCCGCTGCCATTCCCTTGGGTGAAGCGTGAATTATCAGGAGCCAACCACGGTATGACGTACTACATGTTCGAACAAAAAATGCCAGGGCGAGGCCCCAGTTTCAAGCGGATCGGAGCCTCGCCAAAAATTCCCGGTGTCGTGACTTGGATGTCAGGAAAGCGATTTTCGGTCACAATTCCTGAACCACTCGAGTTCACTCTCGACGAGGAAACGCCTGGTCGAATGTTCGTTTACAACAATGTCCAGATTCCCCTCATGCGCAAGGATCTGCTCCAGGCGCTGGTGGAAGGCGGCGTCAGCAATCTCGATACCTACAGAGCACTGATCCACGATCCAATCGACAGGAAGACCTATGACAATTACCTGGCGGTCAATGTTGTTGGAGTGATCGCAGCCGCGGACTTGGACAAATCGGTTTACGATCACGGTGTCCCGGAGCGCATGATTTCTATGGATTTCGACAGCCTCGCAATTGACGAGTCGAAACCACACAGTGCTTTGATGTTCCGTTTGGCGGAATGTGTGACCGGAATAGCCGTGCACGCGAAGATCAAGGACCATTTGGTGGCGCGCGGGTTTGGCTATCTGGGGTTTGTTGACCCTAAAGATTGGATCGGTTGATTTGTCACGCGAGGGTCCCCCCAGATGAACCATGCCGACAGCACCACCACCACCACCGCCTCTCCCCGCGCCCGCTTCGCAGCCGGGCTGCTTCGGGAGCACTACGAGGAACTGGAGTATCTCTGGGGGCAGCGGCAGTCTGCGCTGAAGTCGTCCGTGCTGACGATGCGGTATCTGAGTGCATTGGAGGAGCGGATCGAGGCCCATGTGCAGGGATTACTGACCGGTGGTCCGCAGCTTCCGGCGATTGTCGATGAAGGGCTGACTGGAGATGACCCTCTGTTTGCCTTTGCCGCGGCCTATCCTCTGCTGCGATTGGGGATCGACTCCGCTGCTCAGTTTGCCATGAATGCCTTTGCCGAAGCCAAACCTCCTGCACTGGATGGCTTCTGCGCGGCCCTGGGCAATGCGCCGATTGCGCCGTTTGTCGCTCGCTTGCGCCAAATGGTCGATGGTACTTCGGAGTGGCACGCCGTTGCCGCTGCGGAGATACTCGGATTCCATCGTCACGGCGACGTCAGCGTTGGATACGTGGAGAAATTCTGCCGCAGTGACGATCCGGAGATTCGGAAAGCGGCGTGGCACGCCGCTTGGCATACGCGGCCGTTGCATGTCGAGGTCTATGAGGAAGGGATCACCGATTCCGATGAGATTGTCGGGTGGCGGGCGGGCGTGTCAGCCGCCTGGTCGCGAGAGAAATGGCTTCTGGGTCGTCTCCGGGAAATCTGCCACCATGCTCCGAAAGAGCACTGGGGAGTTGTCATGCTCCTGGCGGCCCTCGGTACGCCCACCGATCTGGAACAATTCCGGGCACTGGGAGCGAATTCCGATCTGGGATCCCAGCGATTCGCGGCATTAGCCTCATTTGGCCATCCGGGTGTGGTCGAGTGTGTGCTGGCGGGCATCGAGAGTGATGACCCGCTAACTTCAGTGGCTGCTGGCGGGGCTTTCACCAGACTCACCGGCGCGAGCATTGAATCGGACAAGAGAGCCACCGTCGGTTCCCAGAAAGGGAACGGCAACACCTCCGAGATCGATGAGGATTCGGCCGACGAATTGGTGCTCCCCGACCCTGCGGCCGCCAAGGGACACTGGGACAAAGTCAAAGCGCAGTTCTCCAAGAGCACACGGATTTGTCGCGGAATCGATCTGAGTCGCTGCGCGAGTCAGCCGATCATGGATCAACTGGATCTGAAATCCCGATGGGAAGCCGCTCTGCGCGGGGCATGCGAGGGGTCCTGGACTGGTGTTGCCGCTGATCTGGAAAGATTTCCGCAGACACATTAATGTAGCGAACTACGTTCAGATGATGATCATTATGGTCTGGCAGGGTCCGGGGAACCCGGATCGGGAGCGCAAGCGTGCCCGCGGCTGCCATTAGGGCACCAGCGGGTGAATTTTTGCCAGGTAATCGCCGGTGATTCCCGGCAACGAGGTGTCACATGCCTTCTCTGCTTTCCGATGAGTCGATCTTCACATTTGAGTCCCAAGGATACTCAGATGAACTCAGGGTTCTGCGAGTGTCCGGTGCTGAGGGGCTCAGCGAGCTCTTCAGCTTCAAGATCGAGCTGGCGGCGCGGGACGGCGAGATCGATCTGGATGCGCTGGTCGGGGTTCCCGCGCAATTGGACATCTATTACGAGGACGGGACACGCTCTGTGTTCGGGATTGTCAGCCGCTTCGAGCAGGGTGTCGCGGGCGAGTCGTTCACACCATACTACGCGGAGCTGGTGCCGACTGTCTGGCTGCTCACCCAGCGATCCAAGAGCCGGATTTTCCAGGAGAAGACGGTCAAGGAGATCGTGGAAAAGGTGTTGACTGACGCGGAAGTCCAGAGCGATTACTTCCGATTCGCCCTGCAGAGAACCAACTACGTCAAACGCGATTACTGTGTCCAGTACCGCGAGACCGACTGGAATTTCATATCCCGCCTTCTCGAGGAAGAGGGCATCTTCTACTTCTTCGAACATCAAGATGGAAAAGACGTTCTGGTCATGGCCGATTCGAGCGACGTTCATGTTCCCATCGACGGGGTCAGCGATGTCGTTTTTCGGGATCCTTCGGGTGCTGTGGAAGCGGAAGAGTTTATCTACGATTTTCGTTTTTCGCAGCGGATTCGCTCAGGGACGGCTGTCCTGCGGGACTACAATTTCGAGCGTCCGACCCTCGACTTGACCAAGAATCAGGGTGCCGAGCGCGACCCGGCCCTCGAAGTCTATGAATTCCCGGGCCTCTATTTGGATGAGGGGACCGGGGCTGAGCTGACACGCATCCGCCTCGAATCGTCCCAGGCCAGGCGTTTGCTCGGAGAGGGACAGAGTGTCTGCCGACGGCTGGTCCCCGGCAACAAGTTCACTCTCGCCGACTACCCGCGCAGTTCATTCAACCAGGAATACCTCCTCACGTCCGTCCAGCATCAGGGTACACAGCCGCTGGGGCAGGACGATGCCAGCGGACGCTTCCGCTACGACAACCGCTTCCAGTGCATCCCCGCCGACACGCCCTTCCGCTCCGCGCGCAAGACGCCAAAACCGGTGGTGGAAGGCTCGCAGACGGCCGTCGTCACAGGACCATCGGGCGAGGAGATTTATGTTGACCAGCATGGCCGCGTGAAAGTCCAGTTCCCGTGGGATCGTGAGGGTCAGAACGACGAGAAGTCCTCCTGCTGGATCCGTGTCTCACAGTTGTGGGCGGGCACGGGTTGGGGCGCAATGTTCATCCCCCGAATTGGACACGAAGTGATCGTGGACTTCCTTGAGGGCGACCCGGACAGGCCGATCATTACCGGGCGGGTCTACAATGGCGACAACACGCCGCCGTATCCCCTGGACGCGGAAAAGACGAAGAGCACCATCAAATCGGATTCCTCCAAGGGAGGCGGCGGATCCAACGAAATCCGCTTCGAAGATAAGAAGGGCCAGGAGCAGGT
>JAGVEK010000274.1 GCA_020058315.1 Candidatus Zixiibacteriota bacterium | reverse complement strand
TTCAGGGCAACATGCCAGCCCTGAAGGGGCGCTCCATATCAGCCCAGCGCAACGCGCTGGGTCACTGGCCCAACAATCTTATAAGCCCTGAAAGGGCGACCTGTCTGACCCGCCGCGATTTGTTCTCCGCTCGGAATTGTCTTATACTCACCAGACCGGCGTGGCCGGCAGGCGACACTTTTTCACAGGGGAGATGCTGATGACAGACATTTACATTGCCGGAACCGTAAGAACTGCGATCGGGAAATTCGGTGGCTCGCTGACGGAGACAACTGCCGTCGAGTTGGGAACTGCCGCTGCGATTGGGGCGCTCAAGCGCGCCGGTGTGGATCCCAAGGCCATCGATGAAGTTTTCTTCGGGCAGGCGCGTCAGGCCAACTGCGGTCCCAACCCGGCCCGTCAGGTGGCGTCGCGCGCGGGCGTGCCCTACGAGTCACCCGCGATGACTATCAACCAGGCCTGCGCGTCCGGTCTGCGCACCATCGCCCTGGCCTTCAGTGCGATTGCCTCCGGCGAGAGGAATGCCTGCCTCATCGGCGGGATGGAATCAATGTCCAATACCCCATACATGTTGCCCCGCGCGCGATGGGGGTATCGCCTCGGACACGGGGAACTCGTGGACGGGATGTACAAGGATGGCTTTCACTGCCCCGTCGCCGATCAACTCATGGGCCGTACCGCCGAAAACCTCGCGGAGCAATACTCGATTCCACGTGATGAGCAGGACCAGTACGCCGTGGAATCGCAGCGCCGCGCGGGTGCCGCACAAGGCAAGCACGCCGAGGACATGATCTCCGTGGCGATCAAAGGCCCCAAGGGACAGCCCATCGATTTCACCACCGATGAACACGCGCGCGCTGATGCCACTCTTGCTGGAATGGCGAAGTTGCCGCCGGTTTTCAAGAAGGAAGGGACTGTGCATGCCGGTAATTCGTCGGGCATCACTGATGGTGCAGCCGCCGGCATCGTTCTGTCCTCGGACGCGGTCAAACGTATGGGTGTGACACCAATGGCGCGGATCGTTGACTTCACCGTCGTGGGTGTCGACCCCAAGATTATGGGCATCGGCCCGGTGCCCGCCGTCCGGAAACTGATTGAGAGAACCAAGATCGGCCTTGACCAGATCGACCTGATCGAGCTCAACGAGGCGTTCGCCGTTCAGGTGATCGCCTGCCAGAGAGACTTGAAACTCGATCTGGGCAAAGTCAATGTCAACGGTGGCGCGATTGCGCTGGGGCATCCCATCGGCTGTACCGGCACACGGATTGTCGTCACCCTCCTGAACGAAATGGCGCGGCGCAAATCACGTTATGGTCTCGCCACCCTCTGTGTCTCTGGTGGCATGGGGATGGCGATGCTGTTCGAGCGTGCGTAGGACAGACCAGACAACGGTTGTCGCGCCGATGCCGGGACCTAAAGCCACAATCCGCCCTGCCGTCTTGATCACTGGCGGCGCCAAAGGCATTGGTCGTGCGCTCGCTCTGGCACTGGCCGATGATGGTTATGACATTGGCATCGTGACGCGCCGTAGCGAAAAGGCGGCCCGATCGGTGGCGGCGCTGTGCGAGAAGCGCGGTGCCAGTGCACGGTACTGGGTGGCTGATTTGACCGGCATCAAGGCGACCGAGAAGGTGGCTGCTGATTTCGCCCAACAATTCAAACGCTGGGATGTGCTCATTAACAACGTCGGCGACTATTGGCGGGGCGATCCCCTGACCATGAAAACCGAGATCTTGAAATCGGTTTTCCAGTCGAATTTCTCGGTGGCTGCACGTCTCTCGCTTTTGGCAATCAAGAACATGAGAAAACGACGGACGGGGAGAATCATCAACATTGGCTACGTCTTTTCCGACCGACTCCAGGCCAATCCCAATGTCGCGGCATATCAGGCCGCCAAGACCGCGCTTCTGTCGTTTTCCTCGTCACTGGCCAAGACGGTCATGCCGTTTGGGATCACAATCAACACCGTTTCGCCGGGAATGCATCACAACACGGTTGATCGTCCCGCTCATCCCGAGGAACTGATTCCCGCCGGACGCCTGGGCGCCGACGAGGACCTGATCGGCGCCGTGCGTTACTTCCTGTCCCCAGTGGCCTCATACGTGACCGGATCACACATCAAAGTGTCGGGCGGGTACGGTGTGTGATTCGTCGGCACATGGCGTGAAAATCTTCCACACCTTTCGGTGCACAGGCCATCCGGGTGTATTGCAATACGCCCCCACACGCACCGGTCTGCTCCCAGGTGGCCCACCAGGAGCGAGTTCGCCGTAGGCGAACGACACGAATGGCGGGGTGGCGAGCGTGAATCGGCAAGTAGCCTCGGCAAGCGCCGACAACACAATTGTCTCCCAAGGCAGCGAATCCCATGACCGACCATATCCTCTGTGATATCTCCGATGGCATCGCCGCCATCACGATCAACCGGCCCGAGAAACTTAACGCCCTCGCCGATTCCATGCGCGGCGATCTGCTGAGCATCTTGCGAAAGGTGGATTCTGATCCTTCAGTGCGCGTGATCACCATCACCGGCGCTGGCCGCGCTTTCTGCGCCGGCGGCGATATTGGGCATCTGCGAGATCTCAAGTCTCGCGGTGACGAAGCTGGATTCGTACGATTGCTTGATGAAGGGAAGGCCGTGGTTCAGCTTCTCCGCGAATCGGACAAACCCGCAATCGCCGTGGTCAATGGTCCCGCCTATGGGGCAGGCTTTTTCATCGCCCTCGCCTGCGACTTACGTCTGTGTGGTGCGTCAGCCTCTCTTGCGGCGCCCTTTGTGAAACTTGGACTGGGGCCGGATTGGGGCGGGACATACCTGCTGCCGCGCATGATCGGCACCTCCGCGGCGCTTGAAATGCTCTTCACTGGGGAAGCAGTGACGGCCGAGAATGCGTTGCGGATCGGGCTCGCGAATCGGGTCTGGCCCGACGCGGAACTCCGCGCCCGCGCCCGCGCGTTTGCACTCTCTCTGGTGCACATGCCGGCGGCCGTTCTGGCACGCCACAAACGTGCGATCTACCAGACAATGGACGGTTCGTTCGATACAACTGCTGATTTGGAACGTCAATTCCAGCTCGAGAATTTTCGTTCTGGGACCAGCACCGAAGGGATCACAGCCTTCCTCGAAAAACGTCCGCCGAAGTTCTGAGATTTCCAAGCCGTGCCCCTGCACTTTGTGAATGGAACAATGCGTTGACTGTAGGGGCGACCCGGTGTGGTCGCCCTTCTTGCCGCCGGGAATCGGACGTCTACCAGGTGCCCCACCAGGAGCGAGTTCGCCGCAGGCGAACGACGCGGATGGTGGGATCGTCGGACAGAGGAGAAACCCGCCCATGCGATTCCCATTGCGGATGCCGGTGTCTGGATCATATCATTATCGTGATGCCCGAGACGAATACTCCCAACGTTTTCCACGGCAAAGTCATCGCCCTCGATGGCCCCGCCGGATCGGGGAAATCGACGACCGCCCGCCTGCTGGCGCGACGGCTCGGATTCGAATACCTCGATACCGGCGCCACCTACCGCGCCGCTGCCCTGCTGGCACAACGCATGAACGTCAGTTTGGACGATGACCAGCAAGTCGAGAGAATGCTGAATCAGTTTCACCTGCATTTCGTCGCGGAGACAGACAAGAACCGCGTAATACTGAATGATGAAGATATCACCGCTGCGATTCGAAGTGGAGAGATTGACCGTCTTGTGACCCCTGTCGCCGGCCATTCCGGTATCCGCCGGTTTCTCGCGGCCTGGCAGCGAGAACGTGCCGCGCAGGGAAACGTGGTTCTGGAGGGACGCGACACTGGCACTGTCGTCTGTCCCGATGCCGACGTGAAGATCTATCTCGATGCTTCCCTCGACACACGCGCGCGCCGCCGCCAGTTGGATTTTGAGCGTACGGGGCAAACTGCAACTCTTGAGGACATCACAAACGACATCATCCGTCGCGATAAGGCCGATACGGAACGCGCCCACGGCCCTCTAAAGCGCGCCGACGATGCGATAGTCGTCGATACGTCAGGTATGACAATCGAAGAGCAGGTGGAGAAAGTCTGCCAGGTTTGCCTCCAACGTTTATCAAAAAAGTTGTGAACCCTTCGGGTGGGCCACCCTCACCCTCCGAACTAAGTGACTCTCCAACATATCATATATCGCACAGTCTGGCTCTTCGCGCGGATCGTCTACTTTGTTCTCTGGTGGCCGCGTCTGATCGGACGGGATCGTCTGCCTAAAGGCCCATTTCTTCTCTGTGCCAATCATCGATCATGGTTTGATCCTCCCCTTGCCGCGATTCTGCTGTGGCGTCCCATCGGGTTTCTCGCCAAGGCGGAGTTGTTCTCCAATCCAATCGTTGGCTGGTTTCTCCGCACACTCAACGCGCAACCG
>JAGVEK010000004.1 GCA_020058315.1 Candidatus Zixiibacteriota bacterium | reverse complement strand
TGTCCTTGAATGCTTGTCCGTATCGAGCCATGTCCGTCCTTCATCGCCGCCCCCTGGGGTTGATCTATGCAGGCGACATCTATTCTGACGCGGGGGGGTATCGAGCCATGTCCGTCCTTCATCGCCGCCCCCTGGGGTTGATCTATGCAGGCGACATCTATTCTGACGCGGGGGGCAACCAACGATCACTTATGCACAAGCGCTAGAAGGCGCTCTTTGCCATGGTTGGATTGATGGCCAAAAGCAATCAGAAGGCGAGCACTATTGGCTTCAGCGTTTTACTCCCAGAACTGCCAAGAGCATCTGGTCGAAGATCAACAAGGAAAAGGCGGAGGCTCTCGTCTCAGCGGGAAGAATGCGACCAGCAGGTCTGGACGCAATAGCAAGGGCAAAGCTGGACGGAAGGTGGGATGCGGCGTACTCATCAGCGAGTAATTCGAACATCCCTGATGACTTGCAACAAGCCCTTGATGCAAACCCAAAAGCACAAAAGTTTTTTGCAACGCTTAATAGCCAAAATAAGTATGCTATCTTGTTCCGAATTCAAAACGTCAAGAAGGCTGATACACGTGCGAAGAAGATCACCCAATTCATTGAAATGCTAAGCAATGGCGAAAAGCTCTATCCATAACACAAGCAACCTAGCAGCAGGCGAGCAAGTGCAACACGATGAGTAAATCAACGGCATTCGCCTCTGCCACCGGCCTGACTGTAGGTTCAACACGGACAAAATGCTCCGCATTTTTGCGGTTAGCCATGGCGCTGGGCGTCACATGACCCGCACTTATACGGTGACTGAATGAATACGTACGTTGCCTTTTTTCGTGGCATCAATGTTGGTGGCAACGGCTCTTTGCCGATGAAGGAGCTTGTCGCCGCCTTGGAGGAAATAGGTGCGCGGAAGGTCAGGACATATATTCAAAGTGGCAACGCCGTATTTGAGAGCGCCGAAAAGAATTTGGCACGACTTTCCAAGCAACTCTCCACTGAAATTATGAAGCGCCGTGGCTTCGAACCACAGGTACATATTCTTACCATCGAAGCACTCGCCAAGGCCATCGCGGAAAACCCATTTCCTGAGGCTGTAATCTATCCTAGTAGTTTGCACCTCGGATTTCTCGCGTCTTCACCCAAGGGCCCTGATCTCAAAAAACTTTCCAGCCTGAGCAAAGAGAGCGAACAGTTTCAGCTAACCGAGTGTGTGTTCTACCTGCATGCGCCTGAGGGTGTCGGTAGGTCGAAACTTGCCGCAAGCTCTGAGAAGATATTGGGTGTTCCAATGACCGATCGCAATTGGAGAACGGTTTGCAAAGTCATGGAAATGGCAGGAACGTGAACGCGACGCCCAACCCAGCGGTCAACCGGGCCCTTGCGCATAAAGCCACTCAAGGCCAGTTACTTTGAATGTTGGCATCTTAAAACATGCGACTCTGGTCTCTTCATCCGAAATACCTTGATCCGCAAGGCCTCGTAGCGCTTTGGAGGGAGTCGTGGGAGCGTCAATAAGCAGGGTGCCCAATCCGTTGGTCAAGCGGACCACCCACGAGCTGTGACCGAGTTGCCCAACCTGACTCAACCCGGATTCCGCAAAAGCACGGAGCCGGTTAATCTTGCGGTAAGGGTCTTCCGTTGCACATCACGACAAGTTGGAGCATGAACCGTGGCGCCAGAATCCAAGAGAAGTGAGCCGAAGGCCGAGTCCGGCGCGCACGCGCAGCGTGCGACCGCGACGGAGGCGTCTCGTCTCGTCGACGAGCGGATCCGATCGCTGGGTGGCTGGCGCGGCGAGACCCTGGCGGAGGTTCGCCGCCTCGTCTTCGAGGCGGACCGGGACATCGTGGAGGAGTGCAAATGGATCAAGCCCAGCAACCCACAGGGGGTGCCCGTATGGTCCCACGCCGGGATCGTCTGCACGGGAGAGGCCTACAAGCAGGTGGTCAAGCTGACGGTCGCACGGGGTGCGTCCCTGGCGGATCCTCGGGGGCTCTTCAACGCCAGCCTCGATGGGGGCACGCGTCGCGCCATCGACATCCGGGAGGGCGAGGTGTTCGATGCCGAGGCGTTCAAGGCCTTGATCCAGGCCGCGGTTGCGGAGAATCTCCGGTCGGGCGCCGCGAAGCCACCCGGCCGTGGCCGGACGTGAGGTGAGAGCCGTCGTGGAACAAGACGCGAGCCCCGCGATCGTCATCAGGAGCGAGTCGGACGCCGATGTCGGCGCCATCACCGACGTGACCGTCGCTGCGTTCGAGACGCTGGAGATCAGCAGCCACACCGAGCAGTTCGTCATCGAGGCGCTTCGTGCCGCGAACGTGCTCACCCTGTCGCTGGTCGCGGAAGTCGATGGCCAGGTGGTCGGGCACATCGCGTTCTCGCCCGTCGCGATCTCGGACGGCACCATCGACTGGTACGGGCTCGGACCCGTTTCGGTCTTGCCACAGTATCAGCGCGAAGGCATCGGCAAGGCGCTGATCCGCGAAGGTCTGTCGCGACTGAAGGCCTTGAATGCGCGGGGCTGCTGTCTCGCCGGGCACCCGCAGTACTACAGGCAGTTCGGATTCGAGACTATTCCCGGACTCGTGCTCGAGGGGGTGCCGCAAGAGGTGTTTTTCGCCCTGTCGTTCGACGGCCGCTTTCCGCGGGGGACCGTCACGTTCCATGAAGGATTCAAGGCGGCCGGCCCGCAAGCGCGCGGGGGGATGGGGCTGCAGTGATCCGTTTGGACACGGCTTCTGTCTCATCGAAAACAGGCGTTGAATCGGGAATCGCCGGAGGTCACGCATGAAACCCCGCATCAGCATGATCACCCTGGGCGTTCGCGATCTCGCGGCGGCGGTGAGGTTCTATGAACACGACACTCGTGAAGCGGCCGCAGGGGGTGTCCTGGGGCGGGTACGTCGGGTATTTCAAGGATCTGGACGGTCACCTTTGGGAAGTCGCCTATAACCCGCATTTCTGGGTCGGGCCGCCGGACAATGGCGCATGACCCGATGAACGAAGGAGGACATCGATGACCAAGCCGATTCTCAACATTGCCGACGTCGAGTTGCAGCCGCGGCCCGCCGCGTTCGCCGCAACGGGACCCGCGGCCGAGCGGTTCGATGCGCGCATGGGAATGATCGGCCCGCGCATCGGCGCGCAGAAGCTCGGCTACAACCTCACCGCCGTGCCGCCGGGAAAGCGGGCCTTTCCGTTTCACAACCACCGGGTCAACGAAGAGATGTTCTTCGTCATCGAAGGCGAAGGCGAGGTGCGCATCGGCGAGGCGGTCCACCCCATTCGCGCG
>JAGVEK010000077.1 GCA_020058315.1 Candidatus Zixiibacteriota bacterium | reverse complement strand
TGTCATGAAACGCGGTGATCTGCTCGTGCGGGTCATTGCTCTTGATTTCGCCGTCGGTTGGCGTGGTCAGAAAACCGAAGCTTTGAAACGACTTGTCCGATCCCTCCCACTCATAACGAAGCTCGAAGAGGAAACGGATCGGCGTCAGCAGGAGCCCAGTTTCTTCGCGCCCCTCCCGCAGCAAGGCATTCTCGATTGCTTCGCCAGGGTGGAGACCCCCGGTCGGGAGTCGCCAGACGCCGTTCGGGTAGAATTTCTTCGTGTGAACGAGGACCCCCGCTCCGGGGCGGGGGATCACGAGCACGACCTCAGCGGTGCGCCGGCTCGATATGGGGAAACCGGCCGGGCCCCGGGAGCGATTCATGCGATGAATGCTGACGACCTCACGGGCCGGCTCGCCGAGCCTCTCGGCCAGGGCGTCGATCTCCCTCTGCGATCTATTCGCACCAAATCTGGATTCCATTCTGACACCCGCGCGCGCCGGCCCCCGCGGACGACGCGAGAACTTGCCGCTCTTCGCTGATTCTCGATGCGGGCCGGCCGCGCAAGAAGATCGCCTTCTTACACCCGTCCGCTGAGGCTGCCCTCCTCGTCTCTGATTCGGATCGGAACGCGATACTCATCGGGCCGGATCGCCACGGTGCTCAGGTCGAGCTTCGCAACCTCCATCTCGAACTTCCTTCGCTTGCGATCGTAGAAATTCGCGCGCTCCATGTTGTTGCGCTTCCGGTACCCCTCGACGAGGATGTCGCACCGGTTGACCATCTCTTCCGCGACGCGGTGGCGTTGCTCCGCGTTCAGGTGCCCGCTCTGAAAAGCCTTCTCGAGCGCATAAACGCGGTAGCGATCGAGATTCCACGACGAGATGGCCGGAGGCTGCTTGACGTAAACGATGGAGTCGGGGATGTGGTGAATCGGTACGTGGGCTGCGATTCTCACCCACAGATCGTAGTCCTCGCAGGCCGGGATGTTTTCATCGAAACAGCCGTGCGCAAGGAGACAGCGGCGGCGGATGACCATCGCGGAGGTGTGCAGGTCGTTTCCCGCAACGACTTCCTCGAACGGTATCGGCGTAGGCGCCAACCGCGGCTTCTTCTTCGCCCCCTTCTGGGTGGACTTGCCCTGGGTCACGCGGCCATGGGCCGCCCACGCCTCTCCGCACTCCTCGAGGAACTCCATGTGGTGCTCGAGATGGTGGGGATCCCACGCGTATTCAGGTTCCAAGAAGGCCACGTACTCGCCATGGACGGCCTGCAACCCCCGGTTGCGCGCGGCTCCAATCCCGCGATTGGCCTGGAAGATGTACTGGACGAAAATGTCGCCCTTCCAGAAGCTGAACCCGCACGCGCCAGAGGACGACGCCGTGTGCTGTCTCCAGATCGACTCTGCTCGTTGCGGATCGGGACCAAGCTGGCGGAGCACCTCGACGGCGCTCTCGTCGGTGCTTCCATCGTCGATAACGAGGATTTCGAAATCGCGGTAGGACTGATTCAGGGCAGTACGGAGCGTGTCAACGAGACAGTCGCGCCGATTGTACGTGGGGACGATCACCGAAACACGTGGCATGGTTCTCTCCCTCCCTGAGTCCCTCGGCCCGGCCATGGAGAACTCCGGTGGGCGTCGGACACCCCCGGATCCAGACCGGCAGAAAACTGCCGGGAAGGTGGAGTCATGCGTTGAGAAATCGTGTCCTCGATCGCTCCTGCGATCGCCTTCCCGAGCCGACGGCAGTTTATCGAGGCCCACGACAGGAGTCAACTATATGATTTCCCTTGCGTAAGGTCCGCTACTCGGCGATTTTGCTCCGATTCTCTCCCGCGTCCATTGCCGGGCTGCCTGGCGGGATCCAACGGCGTCGCAAAGCAGGTAGGATGGGGCTGGACTCTTGCTCAAAGAAGGAGGATTCCCGATGGGATGCCCGATGATCCGATGCCGCCGGTTGGCGGTCCTTACAGTGCTTCTTCTCCTCGTTGCCGGGCTTGCGGGCTGTGCGTCCCGCAAAACGGTGACCCGAATCCCGACCGACACGACGACCGATCTCTCGGGCAGGTGGAACGACACGGATTCCCGGCTTGTTTCTGAAGAGATGATCAAAGATTGTTTGGGCAGGCCCTGGATTAACAAATTTAATGAAAAGAACAACAATAGCCAGCCGGTAGTTATCGTCGGAACGGTGCAAAACAGAAGCCATGAACACATCAATTCTCAGCTATTTACCAAGGACCTTGAAAAAGCATTTATTAATTCCGTGATGGTACAGGTAGTGGCGTCTAAGCAGGAGCGTGAAGAAATACGGGAAGAACGCACCTCGCAGCAGGAGGGGATGACTGAAAAGGAAACCATCAAACCGTTTGGGCATGAAAGCGGCGCTGATTTTATGATTCAGGGAAGCATTAATTCGGTGAAGGACGAAGTCAAAGGCAAATATGTTATCCTCTATCAAGTTAATCTGGAGTTGATTGACCTGCGCTCCAATCAAAAGGTTTGGATTGGTGAGAAGGAAATTAAAAAATATGTGAAAAAGAGTTCTTTTTCACTGTAAGGGCAGACCGCAAAAATATACGTAACGAATATAAAAACTTATAATGCTGAAGTTACGAATAAGGAAAAAAATAACAACGTG
>JAGVEK010000134.1 GCA_020058315.1 Candidatus Zixiibacteriota bacterium | reverse complement strand
ATCGCCCCAACCCGCTCCGTACCGTAGGTCTGCGTTGCTGCCACAGACCATCGGGTGGCGTGGTTCGGGTCGATCTGCCATGCACCGGCCGTCGCATTGAACTCGACGCGGTTTTCCTCGCATTCCATGATTTCATCCAGGAATGCCTGGTAGTCCGTTGCCGGTATCCAGACAGACCCAATCCGCGCCCCAATTTCATGCGGTGCAAGATCATCCGGAATGACAGCCTTTAACGCTTCCACATTGGACGCAAACTTCCGTCCTGCATTTTCGGCAAACATCAACTTCTGGCGGACGTTGCCGGCGAGGTAGGTGTCCGCCGTCTCCCAGCTTCCCGAATCCGGGTTGAGGAAAATGGCTCCCACCTCTTGCAGCTGGGGAATGAACTCGTACCCTGGTTGCCCAAGTAACGCTTCCATCCTCGCCACACTGGCCCTCCCCGTCTGCTGGATAGAGGCAATCAGCGCTTCCTCGGGCGTGTCACAATGCTCGATCTGGCGCGCGGCCCCTACCGTTCGACGATGGAAGATGTCCATCTTTTCGGCGGTTTGAGTTTCCTCATCCCACCGTTCCAGGGACAACAGCAACGGGAGGTCCGGGTCGCCCCGGAACGCCAGCCTGTTGGCTTTGGCGTGGATATGGCCGCACTTTGCCGAAAAGGCATCGTAGGCCGCATTCAACACCACCCGGTAGATCGCCAGCAGAGTATCGTCGTCCGTGCCGGCCTGTGCTGCCACCAGCTTGCGGGCCGCATCACGAATCTCGATCATGCCCTTGATCCGTTCAACCGCCCTGGCCGACAATCTGCCTTCAACCACCCGCAACTCGTGGCCTTCAGATACCGCCACCTTGCCATCCACCAGCTTGTAAGCACCCGGTTTGACAAAGTTCCCGGCGAGCACGCGGATTTCTGCGCAGCCCTCCGAACGGTCCCTCGCATGCTCTACCGCTCGATAGACCCCTTCAGGCAACAGAGCGACGCGCTCAAGCAGCGCCGCGCCGATGTCACCCTCGAAGGTGCAGGCATTCGCCTTGCCGTAGCCGTTCTCGGCCAGGGTCAGCTTGCCTACGATCCATTCCGGGCGTTCCGCAAACCACTTGCACACGCGGACGTTACGCCACTGCCACGCGGGAATTCCCGCGTCTCTGGCAATATGGCTGCTGGGTATTTCTACCGGCCACTCTGCCCAGGCGTCACCGTTGCCGGCTTCGCCCTCCTTCAATTTCTGAAGAAAGACGATATCGGTGGTGACTTCCGTATTGGCGATCTTCTGAAATGCCTGAAGCGGAAGACGAATGGATCCGAGCAAGCGAGCACGGTTCGCCAGATACTTCCTGGCGGCCGTATCGGATTTGTCCAGCGTCCCGGCACTCGTAATGAATGCAACAAGACCTCCCGGCCTGACCACTTCGAGCGCACGCGCAAAAAAGTAGTCGTGGATCAGAAAGTCCCGAAACGGAACATGGCGGGTCTCCGGTGTCTGGTAATTGCCGAACGGAACGTTCGAGATCACCAGATCGAAGAAGTCGGCCGGTAACCTGGCCACCTCGAACCCCTCATTCGCCACGCGAACCCCATGGGCTCCATACAGCGACGTGAGCAGTCGCGCAGAGAGTTGGTCGATCTCGATCGCCGTGACGGTCGACTTTTCAGCTACCTCCCGAGGCATGGCCCCGAGAAAGTAGCCATTCCCGGCCGACGGCTCCAGGATGCGACCCCCGGTAAAACCCAGGCGGCGGACCGCTGCCCACATGGCATCGATGATTTCCACCGACGTGTAGTGAGCGCTGGTGGTCGATGCGCGAGCACTTTCGTACTCGTCCCCGGACAGCAAGGTCTGGAGTCGTTCGACACGGATCTTGCGGTTACTGTCATCCTGATCCGGATTGAATGCCCAGGGAAGGCCTCCCCAACCCGTGTAGCGATTGAGAATGGTCCGCTCTTCGGTTGTCGGCCCCCTGCCCTCATCCTCCAGTTTTCGCAGAAGGACGATGGCGCTGCAGTTGGCCTCGAACTTGGTGACTTCTCCGGACAGGCCATCGAAGTCGGATGCATTCAACCCGGGCCAACAAGTCATGACGCTCGACTGTCTGGCCTCCTTCGACGGGAAGGCAAGAATTTCACCTTTCCATTCCTGGCCGGCGAACCCATGAACAGCAATGGGATCATCCTCGGGCGCGAAGCCTGGCAGCCACATGACTGCTTCGGCAATTCTTTTGAGTCTCATGAGTGTCTCCAAAAGATAAAACCCCTGGAGACACGTCTCCCCTTGCGGGGATGGGTGCCCGCAAGGGTTGGTTAAAGTCGTCACGGTGTTCCGTGACAACCGGCTGATTGCTGTTTGTTTCAAGTCGCCAGCTGCGACCTTTCACCCCATCGGATTACCCGACAGGAAGAATTCGGCTTGCCGGGGCGTACTCATCGAGTGCGTCCGGGTAAGCCCCGTGCCGAAGCACGGGGGGTTGGTCAGATGTTGTGAAAGCAGCGAACCTCGACAACCCACTCGCGGCGCTTGATGCGCCTCGGCAGGCCGGCACGGGTTTGCAGGTGCCCACAACAGTCATGCTCGCAACGACAGGCTGTCGTGAATACATCCTGAAGAACATTGATGATGTCGCCCCTGGATACGCCACGCGGGGCGCGCACCGTGAAGATGCGCACCCCGGCTTCGTCGTAGCAAGCCTCCTGATCACTGGATGGGCGAACACGGCACTTGAGCATCAGGAATTCCCCGATGAACTCATGCGCGTCTTCCCCTTTCCAGCCATCGTTGAACTGAAACGTGAGGCGGCGATAGCCATCAAACCGGTTTCCCATGGCTAGGCCACCGCGTCCATGATCGCCTCGATTGCGGCGTGAAGTCGCTGTACCGGCTCTGGCGCCACATCTGCATCGTCGAAACCACGCTTATAGACGTCGATGACCTTGTCTTCTCCCCAGAGGGAAGGGACCGTCATGACTTCGTCGTCATCACAGCCTTCGACGTCGTAATCGAGCACCACGAATTCGAGTTCCACGTTCGCCGTGACGCCGGTTACCAGACCCCCTTCGAGTCCGATCACGCAGCGCACCGGCGTGCACAGATTGATGCGCTCGCACAGGGCATCGATACCGGCGGTATCCAGTGATATCTGGACATCTCCATCCGTCGCAATCGCGTGAATCTCATCGCACCGACTGGATGGTTCGCCCTGGCCGTTGTGCTGGTAGTAGCGCAGTGCGGCCAGGAGGGTGGCATGTTCGGCAGAATCGACCGAGATTATGTTTTGTGACATTTTCAGGCTCCAATAAAAAAGGCGGAGCCATCGCCCCTTGCGGGGGTGAGTGACCCCGCAAGGGTTTGAAATACTGCTGATGCTTGCTTCGTTTTCAGACCATCGCTCTCAGCAATGCCGATCCGGCAGGTGATGCATCGGCCCTGCAGGAACAGGCACTCTGCCTAGCTCCTGAAAAAGTCCGCGTACCCGCCACCGCTCTGAAGAATCCCGAATCTGTAATCGGGATCCTCCAATAGCCGGAGGTAATGTTCAGCATCCTTCCGCTGAAGCTCGGACAACCGGTTTCCTTT
>JAGVEK010000078.1 GCA_020058315.1 Candidatus Zixiibacteriota bacterium | reverse complement strand
ATGTCGCGAAACTGATAGCGATTTGATGACACAGAAGTGATTCTCCCCGTCCCCATGGCAGTCGTACAGATACGTGGAGAGGGTGGAAACTATGGGAAGAATGGGAAGTGTGGATGCAGGAAATGCAGCGGCACATTGTGCATACTGACTTCGACGGGTTCTGCGTGGCGGTGGAGCGGGTCTGCAATCCGTACCTGCGTGCGCGCCCGGTCGTGCTGGGCGATGCGTCATGGGCACGGGCGGTAGTGGCGGCCGTGTCGCCGGAATCGCGCCGGGCGGGGGTGTTTGTCGCAATGCCGATTGACTTGGCGCGCAAACGCTGCCCGGATCTTGTCGTTGTCGACGCCAATTTCACGCTCTACAGGCGGGTAGCCCAATTGGTACAGAAACATCTGCTGCGGTATACGCCGCGCGTGGAGTCTGCGTCCTGGGATGCGACCTATCTCGACTTGACCGGTATGCAGGCGATCTTCGGAGCAGCGGTGGATTCTGCTGCGCGTTTGCGCCGTGAACTGAAGGATTCGCTTCGCCTGGATCTCGCTGTCGGCGTGGCCGCCAACAAGCTGGTCTCGCATGTGGCGTCGCAGATCACGCGACCCAGCGGCGTGTGTGAAGTCCACCCCGGTGAGGAGGCGCCTTTCCTGGCGCCGCTGCCGGTGGAGCATCTTCCCGGAGTGGGGACGGTGACACAGAAGCGTCTCGATGATTTTAATATCCAGACAATCGGCGAACTCGCGGACACGGAGCCGGGATTCCTGCTTCAGGCGTTTGGGTCGCGCGGACGAACGCTTCACGAGTACGCCTTGGGCGTGGACAGTTCTCCTGTTGGCGTGCTGCCAGCGGTCGAGCGCCGCGAGTCGCTATCGCATGAGGTGACATTGGCGCATGACACCAACGACCGCGGCGAACTCACGGTCGCGCTGGTGGGACTGGTGGAGAGCGTGGGATCACAGGTGCGTGTGTCTGGGCGGCTGGCACGACGCTTGTCTGTTCATGCGGTCTATGTGGATGGCGGGCGCTCGGAACGCACGACCCGTCTCTCACATGCGACAGACTTGGATTGCAGTCTTCTTCCCGTAGCGCAGATGCTCCTGTTCCAGGTGCTGACGCGTCGTCTGACGGTGCGGGAAATTGGAGTGCGGCTCCTGGACCTGTGTTCAGCAAGCCCGCAGCTTCAATTGTTCGCGAAGGACTCGGCCTATGACCGGCAACGGGCGCTGATAGGGGCAGTGGACAAGATTCGCAGCCGTTACGGCGGCGGGATCATCAGGACGGGACGGACCCTGGTTCCGGCAACGAGATGAGAAACGAACGTGAGATCCTGATGCCCTATGCTCCGATAGTTCAACCGGTGCGGGAACACGGGCACGGCAAGCCGTGCTCCTACCACGAACATCGTGACGGGTTTTGAGCCATGACCTTCACCCACCTCCATGTTCATTCGCACTACTCGTTTCTGCGGGGCGCTGATTCGGTCGATGTGCTGGCCGAGCGGGCAGCCCGCCACGGTGGGCAGAAGATGACCCGCCCCGGCGGGCTGGCGCTGACGGATCGCAATGGCCTCTATGGTGCCGTGCCGTTTCAGAAAGCGTGTGAGCAGCGTGGCATCAAGCCGATTCTTGGCGCGCAGCTTGCGACGCCGACGGTCTCCTGCGTGGCGCTGGTTAAGAGCGAAACGGGATATCGCGCACTGTGCCGCGCGATCACTGCACTGCAGCTGCACGAGGGGCGCAGACCATTTCATCTCACTGGCCAACTCGCGCAGGATTCCGACGGACTGATCATCATCTCGAAAGATACGGGGTTGCTGGGGCACCTGGCACAGACCCGGGGGTCTGGGGATCTGTATGTCGAAATCACGCCGGGGCCGGGGCAGAGCCGGTCGTGGGATCTTCATCGTGAGACCGGACTGCCTCTTCTGGCGACCAACACTGTCTGGTTCGCCGGGCCGGAGGATTTCGAGCGTCACCGGCTTCTTGCTGCGATTGGACTGAATGCGACTCTTTCATCGATTCCGCCGGGAGAGATCGCGGCTCCGGAGAACTGGCTGAAACCGGGCGACCAGATGGAACATCTGTTCCGTCACCTCCCGGAGGCCATCACCAACACGCAGAGGGTTGCTGAGGCCTGCGACTTTCGGCTGACCTTCGGCACGTTGCGGCTGCCGCGTTTCCCGTTCACGTCAGGGAAGAACGCGCTTGAAATGCTGCGCGCAAAGACCGAGGCGGGGTTGGCGCGGCGGTACAATGTGGTGACTGAGGCGGTGCGCCGTCAGGTCGAACATGAGCTGACCATCATCGCCGAGATGGGGTACGCCGACTACTTTCTGATTGTGGCCGATATTGTGGATGCCGCCAAGTCGATGGGGATCCCCACGTGCGGGCGAGGCAGTGCCGCCAACAGTGTGGTGTCGTATGTGCTCGAACTGACCCATGTCGAGCCGCTGTCGCACAATCTGTATTTCGAGCGGTTTCTGAACCGGGGACGCAGCGACTGCCCCGATGTCGATATCGATTTCTCGTGGCGCGACCGGGACCGCGTGATCGACTGGACATACCAGCGCTACGGACGGGACCGCACGGCGATGATCTCGACCCACGTGTGCTTCGCGTCGCGCGGCGCGGTGCGCGAGATCGCGAAGGTCACGGGTGTGCCGCCGTCGGAGATCACACGGATCACGAAGCGACTGCCATCCGGATGGGAAACCGGCTCGATTGCTGAGGCGGTGCGCAAGGATCCACGGTCATCCGGGTTGCCGATTGACCAGGAGCCATGGCGAACGATATTCAGCCAGGCTACGCAACTGGGCGGCTTTCCCAAACATCTGGGACTTCATGCGGGAGGAATCGTAATCTCCCCGACACCGCTGACAGATTATCTGCCGCTCCAGCGTGCCACGAAGGAAACCGAAGCGGGGCATGTGATTGTCACGCAGTGGGACATGTACCCGGTGGAGGACATCGGGTTGGTCAAGATTGATCTCTTGGGTAATCGGTCGCTGGCCGTGATCGATGACGCCATCGGCGCTGTCCGAACGAATACCGGAGCCGTCATCGACTACACTCGTTTCAATCCAATCGAGGACCTCGCGACCAAGGAGATTATTCGCAGAGGCGAAACGATGGGGTGTTTCTATGTCGAGAGTCCGTCAATGCGGAGTCTTCTGCAAAAGCTGGACTGCGACACATTTGACGGTCTGGTCGCGGCGGCGTCGATCATCCGTCCGGGGATTGCGTCATCGGGGATGATGCAGGCGTATGTCGAGCGATTTCATCAGACACGGGAGGCGGGGCAGCACGACCCATCGTGGTATCTGCATCCGCGGATGCGTGACGCATTGCAGGCCACATACGGCGTGATGACGTACCAGGAAGATGTCCTCAAGGTCGCCGAAACGATTGCGGGCATGAGTCCGGAGGATTCTGACGGGCTGCGCAAAGCGATGTCGAAGAAACGCGACTTTGTCGCCATCGAGCGTTACAAGTGTCAGTTCATCGGGGGTGCGGTCGCCCATGGATGCAGTTCGACTGTTGCCGGGGAGTTATGGCGGCAGATCGAGTCGTTTTCGGGGTACTCGTTCTGCAAGGCGCATTCGGCGTCGTATGCGCTGGTGAGTTACCAGGCAGCGTACCTGCGCGCACACCATCCGGCAGAATTCATCGCGGCGGTGTTGTCGAATTACGGCGGTTACTATGCGACATTTGCGTATGTCTCGGAAGCCAAGCGGATGGGATTGCGGGTTCTGCTGCCGTGCGTGAATCAGAGCGAGTGGCATTTCACAGGACAGAATGCAACGGTGCGTGTCGGGCTCTGCCAGTTGCAGGGGCTGCAGGAGCAGGATGGGAAACGAATCCTGGACGAACGGCATCGGAGCGGGTCGTTTGCACATCTGGCAGATTTCGTCCGACGTGTCCCGCTGCCGCTCACCGGGGTGGACACGCT
>JAGVEK010000227.1 GCA_020058315.1 Candidatus Zixiibacteriota bacterium | reverse complement strand
GACGTAGCGTCGCGAACCGTCCGGAGTTGCGAATATCTCCAGGCAGCCATCCACGAGCAACGAGGCAAAATGACCGGGAAGACGCCCGCTCGCCACCACATCGGAAACGGTCCTGTTTCCGCGCATTGACGCTTCGGAAAATGACGGTTCTCGAAGCATCTCGCGCTCGGTGACGAGCATGCGAATCCACTCGGATGCAGTCGCCGCTGGCTTGGTATTCAGGATATTGGTCTGCAGACGACGCAAATGGTACTCGGAATCCGAGAGCTCAAGGAGAGGCAACAATTGATTGAACGTAATGCTGTTTGTCAGCTCGCACTCAAATAGCTCGCCGAATGGGAAGCCCAGTTCCGCCGCCCACTCCGACGCCTCTGTGCGCAGCGACGCTGCGGCGTCGGCGTTGTCCGCAAAGGACAGATGTTGTTGTGATGTGTGCGCCGCAAAGGCAGCTTCCTTGATGGCGATGGAATCTGAGATATTCACGCCCACATTCGGCGCAAACCCGGCGGTACTAGAAGACCCAACGCGATAGCACAATATGGGAACCCTAAATGCCTGACTGGCCACCTGGTGGGCGAGCACGTGGTCTTTGTGCCGATCATGCCGGGTGTGTGTGAACACAAACGGAATCTTTGGTCGGTGAGAGCCAAATCGCGACTTGCAGTAGTTGTGTATTGCGCCCACGAGTTGACGATGATTCCAGGTCGCAGATTCTGCTGAAAGCGACGCACGAAGAAAGAGAACATTGTCAACAGAGATGCCAAGAATGGCCGCTCCAGCAGTTGCCTCAGACTCACGCATGGCTGCGCGAGAAAGCAGAGCTTCGCTAGTGACGCCAGGAAGTTGTGGTTGTGAGTCCAGTACTATCGCATGTACGTGCCAGCCCCGCGCGGCCAATAGAGCGACGGTCCCCCCTGCGCCCAGTTCTAGGTCGTCGCAATGTGCAGCAATAATAACGGTCGTTCTGGGCAATTCGTCGCCCAGGAACTTCATGTGACCTGATTCGCTTCTGCTTGCCGAGTTCATCAAAAGTGCGACTCCAATGCGTTGTCTTCCGCGACCACTGTGATGGGTATTGCCCCGGAACCGCTTGTGCACAAGCAGTGCGGTGCATCCATGGGCACTGCAACGCGGACTTCTTCCGCGATAGAGATCTGATAGGCGCCCTCCGTGACCTCGGTCCTATGAACTAGATTAGCCATGTGAATAGCGGCCGCCCGGCGTTAGCCGCGCCTGCCCCATGGCGACCAGAGTATCGAGAATCGGGGTGACCTTTGCTGACCTCACGCGAGTGAACAGCCGGGCCACTTCCTCGGCGGTGACGGGTGCGCCAGCACTTACCAGGGCGGCCCGCACGGCTGCAACCTGGGCGGGGAGTTCCACGGGCCACTCCAGCTTCGCGACGGGACCCGCGGCCGAGCTTTTCCCAGAAGCGGGCTTCAGCACATCAAGGGACTGCTGCTCAGCGCCTCGCGAAGCCGCTTGGAACTCCGGACGCACCCACAAGATCCTCCCGGCGGCCTCCTCCCGTGCGCGTTCAGTATTCAGGTTCACGAGGCGCGCGAGAATGTCGTCGTTGGAGATGTCCACTGGCCATCCGTATGCCGCCGCGACGAGGCGGTCCAACTCGTCGTGGATCTCTCGCAGGACCGCTACGAGCCCCTTCTCGTGAATCTGGCGGTCCTTCTCGGTCAGAGTGGCGCCTTCCAGGAGCATCTGCAGGACGTTGTACATGCCGGTGATTGTCAATTCCGGATGCTGGGTTTGCCGGGCTTTCCTGTGGGCGTCCAGTTGTTCGGCGATATCGCGAATAGCTGCCATTTGCTCCAATGAGGCATCAGGAAATGGGAATGCCTCGAAGCATCGGGTCTTGACATACACCGGGTCGTTTCCCACGCCAAGATGGCTTCCAGAGGCAATTGCCCAGCTTACGTGAAAGCGGCTGCTCAGGACACCGAGGTCGTACGCATCATCCAGAGCGATGCAAATAATCTTGTTGTCAGGCAGAATCAAGGCATCCAAGAATTGGAAGTACCGGTGCTTTGAGGTTTCGACGGTGGCAATGTACCGCGACATGCCGTGCAGCGTAGGCCGAAAGCTCGACCTGGGCTCGCCGTGGATCCACCAATTTTCGCGATAGGTGCTGCGTTTGTTCTGATCGCGCTCCGGCTTGACGCGCTCTATTAGCCACTGGTAGACAGCAGGAAAGCGATTGCGGACCTCCGGCTCTGTAAGGCCCAAGAGGTCGATTACCATGACACCGCGGGGCTGGGATGCGAGATCCCGTCCATTGCGGTATCCGCGGATATGCCGTTCCAGGCCGGGGACGGTCCCGAGTCCCAGATGGATTGCCTCTTCTGGCGTCACGATGAAGCCGGCGCCATGTAGCTTCACGCCGGGGCAACTGATGCCCCCATTGGCACGGAGCGGCACTGCACCGGCGACATCGGCCCCAATCGACAAGTCCGCCTGGATATTGCCCGTGCGCTCGCGGAATGTAACCGCTGCAACCCCATGCGCGCCGTCCGACTCCGATACGACTTCGAGCAGGCGGCCGTCGCTTGTACCGGACGCGACTGACGTCATGGCAATGCGGACAGCCGCACCGTCGATTGAGTCCACCCACGGGTGATCTGGAATCGCAAACAGTATCGAAATCGGGTCGGCGGCCTTCATGTGTTCCTGAAGAACCCGCCGGTTGAACGTTTGGCGAATGCTGTTCGTGCTGACAAAGCCAAAGCGTTTGAGCTTGCCAGATCGCAGCAGGCTGGCGGCGT
>JAGVEK010000234.1 GCA_020058315.1 Candidatus Zixiibacteriota bacterium | reverse complement strand
TGATTTGACTCCCAGACGGTATCTCCGCGAGATTCGGCTCGAAGGCGCCTCCACACACCAGCGTGGCGATGCTCTGACGGTCGAGGTATTCAAGGTTGGGGATCGTGTTGACGTAACCGGGGTATCCAAGGGGCTGGGGTTCCAGGGGGCGATGCGTCGCCATAATTTCGCCGGAGGACCCAAGACCCATGGTCAGTCTGACCGGATGCGTGCTCCGGGATCGGTGGGGGCCAGTTCCTACCCGTCACGCACTTTCCGCGGCCAGCGGATGGCCGGGCGAATGGGGAATGCCCGTGTCACCGTTCAAAACTTGGATGTGATCGCAATTCGTCCCGAGGACGGTCTGATTTTCTTGCGCGGCGCGGTCCCTGGGAAACCCAACGGCCTGCTTCGGATTCGCGAGACAATAAAGGGCTTCCAGGAGTAGCGAAGGCTGGAAGATAGATTCCCGTTTTTGATGGGTGTGCTCTCGATATGTCACTGACTGCTGCAAAATACAACGCCGACGGAACTCAGGGTGGATCGGTCATGCTCCCCGAAGCCGTCTTCGGCCACGCCCCTAATGCGGCCGTCCTGCACGCGTACGTGAAGATGTACAACACGAACCAGAGGCAGGGTACTGTCAAGACCAAGACGCGCGCCGAGGTCTCGGGGGGCGGAGTGAAACCGTGGCGTCAAAAGGGCACTGGCCGTGCCCGTTCGGGGTCGAACACGTCACCGGTGTGGGTCGGAGGGGGGCGCGCCTTTGGTCCCCGTCCAAGAGATCACCGGGAGGCGATGCCGCGCAAGATGCGTCGGCTGGCACTCCTCTCTGCTCTGGCTCTCAAGGCTCAAGGCGGGGCGGTGCGGATCTGGGAGCGCTCAGAACTGGATGCCCCCAAAACCAAGTCGGTGGTCCAGCCCCTTTCGCAAATGGGGGTTGCGGGACGCAAGGTTCTCTTCCTGGATGAAGGAATCCTGCCCAATCTCTCGAAGTCGTGCCGGAACGTCCCGTGGCTCACAAGGGTGCGCGCCGAATTGATCAATGCCTATGAAGTGATGCTTGCTCAGGATCTTGTTATCTCTCCGGAAGGCTTGGCGCGAATGACGGAGACTCTGGTGCCATGAAGTACGACGCACATACCATCGTTGAGCGGGCGCTGACCACGGAGAAGAGTCTGGATCAGCGGGAGAAACGCAATTGCGTGGCCTTTAAGGTCGCGCCACAGGCCGATAAATTGCAGATCAAACGGGCGATCGAAGAGTTGTTCAAAGTCAAAGTTGTTGACGTGCGCACCATGATTGTCAGGGGCAAGGAAAAGCGGATGGGTCGTTTCTCCGGGCGCCGGCCTGCATGGAAGAAAGCGCTGGTCACGATACGCCAGGGTGATCACATCGAGTTGTTCGAGAAGGTGTGATAGATAGGAACGCCGGACCCTGACGGGTGTCGGCGACTACTGACATGGGAATCAAGAAATTCAAGCCAACCAGCGCGGGTCTCCGTCACCGGACTATTCCGACGTTCGAGGAAATCACCTCGTCGAAGCCGGAAAAGTCGCTGCTGCGTTCCATCAAGCAGAGTGGTGGCCGCAATAATAAGGGGCGCGTGACCTCTCGATATCGCGGGGGTGGCCACAAGCGATTCTATCGCCTGATTGACTTCAAACGCGATAAGCGTGAGTTGCCTGCAGTGGTTGCGTCCATTGAGTACGATCCCAACCGCAGTGCCCGAATCGCCCTCTTGCATTACGTAGATGGAGAAAAGCGCTATATCCTTGCGCCCGAGGGTCTGAAGGTCGGTGAGAAGCTTGAGGCCGGCGCGGGCGTTGAGATCAAGATTGGCAACGCCATGCCGCTGTCCAGCCTTCCGTTGGGCGTTTCGGTTCACAATGTCGAATTGAAACCCGGCAAAGGCGGCCAGATGGCGCGCAGTGCCGGTGCGCAGGTTGTTTTGGCGGCCAAAGAGGGCGGGATGGCGCACTTGCGTCTGCCGTCCGGTGAGATCCGGCTTGTGCCTGAGTCGTGCTATGCCACGCTGGGGCAGGTCGGCAATATCGACCACGAGAATATTTCGCTGGGTAAAGCGGGAGCCAGCCGGTGGCGCGGCCGTCGTCCCCACGTTCGGGGTGTGGCGCGGAACCCTGTCGATCACCCCATGGGGGGTGGCGAAGGGAAATCGTCCGGCGGACGGCATCCCTGCAGTCCGTGGGGCCAGAAGAGCAAGGGCCTGCGGACACGCAAGAAGCGCAAACCATCAACGAAATGGATCGTCAAACGCCGGGCGTAGAAGAGTCCGGTCGCCAGCCCCACGGCCCGCTGGGATGTACCACGGGAGGGGCGGCAACGCAGTCTGAACAAAGGTTGGGAGATTACACGTGTCTCGCTCGCTGAAAAAAGGTCCATATATCGACCAGAACCTGGCGAAGGTGGTTACGCGTCTGAACGAAGAAGGCGAGAAGCGGGTGATCAAGACGTGGGCGCGCCGTTCGACAATCCCGCCAGATTTCGTTGGCCACACGATCGCGATCCACAATGGCAACAAATTCGTCCCAGTCTATGTGACCGAGAATATGGTCGGACATAAATTGGGTGAGTTCTCCCCGACCCGCACGTTCCGCGGGCACAGCGGGAAGAAGACAGAAAAGACCACGGGGCCGGCTCACAAGTAACCGGTTGCCCAGCGATTTGGGATGGTGATTACTCTTATGGAAGCGACAGCCAAAGCACGGTACCTGCGGGGTTCGGCCCGAAAGATGCGCCGGGTTGCGGCGCTGGTTCGGGGCCTCAAGGTCTCCGCGGCCACCGAGATGTTGCGCCATGTTCCCAAGGGAGCCGCGCTGCCGCTGGCGAAAGTGATCCAATCCGCCGCGGCGAACGCGCTGGCCATCGAGGGTACCGGCCATCATAGAGAACAAGACTTGGTCGTGGCCGACGTCCGCGTGGACGGCGGTCCCATCGCGCGGCGTTTTCGTGCGGTTGGCATGGGCCGGGCGTATCGAATTCGCAAGCGTTATTGTCACGTGAAAGTCGTGGTTTCCGATCAGGTTCCCCAGGCTGGAAAGCGCCGCCCACGAGTGGCTGCGGCCAAGCCTGCGGTGACGAAATCCGCAGATTCTAAGGCAGGGTCGGCTGCCTGATGCGGGGTAATCCCTCCCCTTCGGATTCGGAGGGAGTGGTGGACGGAGGTTGAATTGGGACAGAAGACAAATCCAGTGGGCTTTCGCGTAGGCGTGATTCGAGGCTGGTCCTCGAAGTGGTTCGCCGAGCGGAATTTCGCGGATCTTCTGTTGGAAGATTTGGCGGTCAAGCGGTATGTCAACCAGAGGCTGGACAACGCCGGAATCGCCAAGATCGAGATCGTCCGCGCCCCCAAGCGCGTGACGGTCGACATCCACACCTCACGGCCGGGCATCGTCATCGGGCGCAAGGGCGCCGAAGTCGACAAG
>JAGVEK010000206.1 GCA_020058315.1 Candidatus Zixiibacteriota bacterium | reverse complement strand
GGGGCTGGAGGGAGCGGTCCTCCGGCCCCATGAAACGGCCCAGATTCCTGAGACTGTTCGTTTCCATCGTTCGCATATCTGGATCAATGAGGCAGCAACCAGACGGGAATGGATCATGGGACTGGACCACCATGCGTTGCTCGCGTTTTCGAGTGTTCCGACATTCTCGCTGCCCCGCCCGGGGCGGCATATCGCCCGTGGGGATGAACTTGTATCACTGATTGTCGGCGATGAGGCACTCCGCTGGCCCTCTCCCGCCGATGTTGTGATTCTGGAACGGAATGACCGGTGGCCCCAGGAAGCGGCCAATTTGCGCGCCTCGCCCTACCGTGACGGCTGGGCACTGCTGGCAAAATTCCTGGAACGTCCGCGTGATGACGATTGGATGGAAGCCGCAGCGATGGAGGCGATCCACCGAGCCGAGAATGAAGCGCTGAAAGAACTCGTGTTTGCCGGCCTGAAAGCAAAGGAGCCTGCGGGCCGGACGGCACCCGATGGCGGCGCACTGATTGCCCCGGCAGACCGTGTTCTGCCGTTGCGTGACTATCTGGCGTTTCTTCGCACCCAGTGGTGTCTGCTCTCTGCTGAGCGCTGAATTTTTGACAAGTACAGGCCTGATTGTGCCATATATCTGGTGGCAGCATCATGGCCGTCATCTTGATTGATGATGGTGTAGTGGGGCTGGAGGAGGCCTTTCTGTTTGCGCTCGGCCGTTCGTTATCCGTCAAGCTCTCCGCGATCCTGGTCGTTGTTCTCGGGATCGGATTCGCGACGTCGAGCTGGCTGACGGTACGCGAGCACACGGCCGCGCTGATGTCCCAGATCCTCGTTTCGGCCGACCGGGTCGCCGACGTCCTTCAGTCTGCCACCCGTCAGGGAATGATGCGCAACCGACGCGGCGATGTGCGCGAAATCATCCAGACGGTGGGCGCCGAGCCGGGAGTCGACGGAATCCGCATCTACAACAAGGCGGGTGAGATCATCGTGTCGACCGACACGACCGAACTCTTCAAGCGCGTGGACGCGCAGGCTGAGGCTTGTGTTGTCTGCCACACCAAGGCCGGAGCGCTCACAACCCCGCTCCCCAATCTGCGATACCGCGTCATCACGATGCCCGATGGCCATCGCTCCCTGGGCCTGATCAGTCCGATTCGAAACCTGCCGTCCTGTGCCGAGGCAGACTGCCACGCGCACCCCGCCGACCGGGCAATTCTCGGCGTGTTCGACGTTCGTATGTCACTGGCCGGTGTCGACCAGGCGCTGGCGCGTTCGCGCCGGGACTTGATCACATGGTCGGTGGTCCTGGCCGTGCTGGCGGCCTCGGCGAGCGGGTTCTTTGTCTGGCGATTTGTTCACCGTCCGATCACTCGTCTGGCTCGCGGCACACGCGAGCTGGCGGCCGGCAATCTGGACTACCGGATCCCAATTGACCACAATGACGAACTGGGGCAACTGGCGCGAGACTTCAATCACATGACCGGAGAACTCGCGACGGCCCGCGCCGAACTCACCGAATGGACGCGGACATTGGAATCGCGTGTGACGGAGAAGACCAGTCAATTGCAGCGAATCAACGAGGGGATGGCGCAGATTGACAAGCTGGCGTCGCTGGGGCGGCTGGCGGCCACGGTCGCGCACGAACTGAATAATCCCATCTCCGGCATCAACACCTACGTGAGTCTCGGAATGCGCCGTCTGGGCAAGACCAATTCCACCGACCCGGCGGTGGTTGAAACAATCAAGGAACTGCGATTCATTCACGATGAGCTTGACCGTTGCGGGAGAATTGTCAAAAACCTTCTTCTCTTCTCGCGGAGCACACCATCGGAGCACGCCCCTGTCGCGATGGAGGAGATTGTCAGCCACTGCACACAACTGGTCAGTCATCATTTGAAGCTTCACGACATCCATCTCAGTATCAATCTCGAGCCCGGCCTCGTCGTGTACGGCGATATCCAGCAGTTGCGTCAGGCGCTGATCGCGGTCCTGATCAACTCGGTTGAGGCGATGCCCACTGGCGGCGAACTGACAATCTCAGTCAAACGCACGGGCGCGGAGGGGCCATGCGAACTGGTTGTGTCTGATACGGGGTGCGGTATCGCTCCGGGTGATCTTCCTCATGTCTTCGAGCCGTTCTTTTCGTCGAAGTCAGACTGCGCGGGAGTCGGTCTGGGGTTATCAGTAGTGTATGGAATCATGCAGCAGCACGACGGGCGGATCAGTATTGATTCCAAAGTGGGCGAGGGGACCAAAGTCACGATGGTGCTGCCGACCGGACCCGGCGGGACGAATACGGAGGGCAACACCACATCAGCGGGGAACAAAGGAGTGTAATGGACCACAAAGACTACTCCATCCTGATTGTCGATGATGAGCCGATTGTCCGCGAATCATTGGGCAAGTGGTTCAGTGAAGAGGGATACTTAGTCGAAACAGCCGCCGATGGCGGCGCCGCGCTGGACCGGCTCGCGCAACGGAACTACGACCTGATCTTCCTGGACATCAAAATGCCGGGGATGTCCGGATTGGAATTGCAGCGCAAGATCCGCACCATCAACGCCGAGGCCACGATTGTGATCATCACAGCTTTCGCATCGGTGGATACGGCGGTGGAGGCGCTCAAGGACGGCGCCCATGACTACATCACCAAGCCGATCGATCCTGACTACTTGTCGCATCTGGTCGAGAAACTCGTGCGACAGCGCGCCCTGCTGGCGGAGAACACAGAACTCAAGGAACGTCTGGTGGGGATGGCTGGACGGGGCAGCATCCTGGGTGAATCGGCTGCGATCGGGAAGCTGCGCGAGATGATTGCCACTGTCGCCCCAAACGTCACCACCGTCATGGTCCGCGGTGAATCGGGGACGGGAAAAGAACTCATCGCCCGCGCCATCCATGCCGGCTCGCCGCGACGTTACCGCCCGATTGTTCCCATCAATTGCGGCGGTCTGAGCGAGACACTCCTGGAAAGCGAACTGTTTGGTCATGAACGCGGGGCGTTCACCGGGGCGCAGTTCCGTC
>JAGVEK010000266.1 GCA_020058315.1 Candidatus Zixiibacteriota bacterium | reverse complement strand
TGCAGCTCATACAGCAATTCGTCCTTGCTGGCAAAGTAATGGTACAGACCTGAGAGACTCATGCCTGCTGCCGCCGCCAGATCGCGCATGGATGCCCGGGCGAAGCCACGCTCCGCAAACAAGCGGGCCGCCGCGGATCGGACCCTGGCGCCCTGTGATTCGGAGTTATTCGCTAAGCCCTTTGCCGGTCGTCGCGCCATCGTGTTCACCATCTCCGAGCGAACGTTCGTTCGGCACACAATCTGTTGCAAGCGAGCCAGGGTGTCAAGGGAATCTGTGTCACAATCCACCGCACTTAGGGATCGCAGATTCGAATGTAAGCAAAACAGTTACAATCTACGATTCGCCGAAAGTCTGCGTCCACATTCCGGTGTCTGGTGGCCCACCAGGAGCCCGCTGCGGCGGGCCGGAGGCGAACGACGCGGATGGTGGGTGTACTGCGGCGGAATGATGTGCGTGAAGAACCCCACCATCCGCGCATTCCGCTTCGCGGAATGGGCTCCTGGTGGGCCACCTGGAATCGCCAAAATATCGAAGGGCTGCCCCCACCATTGCGGTGGGGCGCCATTCTGTACGTGACCTCAGTCGTTGCTTTTTTCGCCGGGATCGGAATCCTCGGCCAGTCGATTGCGGAGAGTCTGGCGTGAAATGCCCAGGAGACGGGAGGTCTGCACCTGGTTGCCCTCAGTGCGTGCGACGGCACGGGCCAGCATTTCCCGTTCCAACGCGGGGAGAATCGGACTGTGCGGATCGCGGTCATACTGACCCACCAATCGTGCGAAGACGGCGTCAAAGAGTTCCGCGTCACTCAGCGACGCAAGGCCGGATTGCGAAGATGGCACGGCACCGGCGAAAGAAACCGATTCCGGCAGGAGAGTCGGGCCATTGGTGACGATCAGGGCACGATCAATCACATTCTCCAACTCCCTGACATTGCCGCGCCAGGAATGTGTCAGGAGTTTGTCCATCGTCTCGCGCGGGATCTGGCTGATGTGGCGGCCAAGATGATGGTTTCCTCGTGAGACGAAATACCGGACCAGAAGCGGGATATCTTCGCGGCGCTCATCGAGGGACGGCAGTTCGATGGTGAAGACATTGAGCCGGAAGTAGAGATCCTCGCGGAAATACCCCTGGCGAATGAGAAGTGAAAGATCCCGGTGCGTGGCGGCAATGATCCGCACGTCCACATGGATCGATTCGCTCCCCCCCACCCGCTCGATCACGCCGTCCTGGAGCACCCGCAGGATCTTGGCCTGAGTGCCGGGGCTCATGTCACCGATCTCGTCAAGAAAAAGGGTGCCGCTGGTAGCGCGTTCGAATTTGCCGAGGCGGCGATGCTCCGCTGAGGTAAAGGCGCCTCGTTCATGGCCGAACAGCTCGCTTTCGAGCAGGCCCTCCGGAATGGCGGCGCAATTGACGGCGAGGAAGGGTTTATCGGCGCGCCGCGAATGATGGTAGATGGCGCGCGCGGCCAGTTCTTTTCCGGTTCCAGAGGCTCCCCTGATCAGCACGTTGGCATCGGACTCAGCGACGCGGCCGATCTGCTTGTAGACTTCCTGCATGGCCCGGGACTGCCCGACCAGCGTATCGGTGTCTTCAAGTGCGATGTCATCGCCTGTCAAAAGGTCGACTTTGCGCGTCATCAAGCGGTGGGCATTAACGCCATTTTCGGTGAGCCGTTTGATTTCATCAACCTCGAAAGGTTTGAGCACAAAATCGTACGCCCCGCGCTTCACCGCCTCGATCGCAATCTCGGTTGTGCCGAAGGCCGTCATGATGACCACGCGCACTTTGTTGTCGATCTGCTGAATCCGCGAGAGCACATCCATCCCCGTCAGCCCCGGCATGCGCAAATCGAGATAGATCACGGAATAAGCGCCGGGGACGATCTTGGCGAGGGCTTCTTCGCCAGAGCCGGCCTCGTCGATTGTGTAGACGGATGTGTCGAGGATCCGGTGGAATGCGAATCGGATATTCTTGTCGTCGTCAACGACCAGAACGCGGTGCATTATCGGTCTCCTTACCCCGGCCGTGCAGAGTGATGGTGAAAGTGGTGCCATTCTCGCCGTGACCCTGCGCACTGAGGGTCCCCTGGTGATTGTCGATGATAATGCGGGCAATCGATAACCCCAAGCCGGTCCCGGTCGGCTTCGTGCTGAAGAAGGGCTCGAAGATTCGTTCCTCCAGCTCGCTGGGCAACCCGGGGCCGGAATTCCAGATCGTGACCCTGATACCACCCTCCCCGGCCGGGGCCGTGGTGATACGGATCTCGCCTCCGCGAGGCGTGGCCTCCAAAGCGTTGAGCAGGATGTTGACGAAGACCTGGCCAATCTGCGCTCCGTCGGCCCGGACGGAGCTCGTTTGCGGATCGTACTGTTCGGTCAGGTCAACTCCATTGATCTGCGCCTGCGGACGCATCAAGGAGGCGATGCGTGAGAGAATCTCATCGAGCCGCACCGGCGAGAACTCCGGTTCGCGCGGCCGGGCAAACTGGAGGAAACGCAGGACGAGGGCCTTGATTTTGTCGATCTCCCCCGCGACGATTCCCAAGTCCCCATTCTTGGGATCATCGGGCTGGGTCTGTTCTCGAACCGAGTGGATGAGCACCTTGATTGTGGTCAGCGGGTTGTTGATCTCATGGGCGACGGAGGCAGCCATCATGCCCACGGAGGCGAGCCGGTCGGCGGTGATGAGCTGCTCGTTGGTGCTGCGCAGCTCGACCTCCCGCCGTTCAAGTGTCCGGACGGTGACGTTCGCCACCATCGTGGATACACCCACTGCCAGAAGAAAGATGATGCCCATGGTCAGCCATAGAACCCAGCGCAGCCGATTGAGCCCATCGAAGACCTCGCCGTAGTCTCGCTGAACCAGGATGGTCCATCCGAGGCGTGGCAGATTCTGGTAGGCACCGATGACGGACCGCCCCTCCTCGGCGTTGCACCGGACGACGCCGGAGGTCGTCCTGCTCTTTGTTCCCCGCTGACGGAGCAGCGGACAGTTCTTGGGCAGCACGCTCATCGCGTCTTTGGTTCGGCTCAAGGTGGCGCCGCTCGAGTCGAGCAGATATACGCCCAGTTTCATTCCGGCATGTGAATGCTGCAGCAGTTGATACAATGGTCCCGGCGAAATAGCCGCGACCAGGAATGCGTGGCGACTGAGATCCTGATCGACCACCGGGGCATAGACGCTGAGCAACGGCAGGCCGCTGTCAGAAGGATACGGGTGGTCGGTGGTGATGTACGTCATCCCCGCCTGGATGGCTGCCAGGACCGCAGCATCGCGGGGATAAGTCAATGTGTCGGGGCACTGCCACAGTCCATTGTTGCCAAAAACCCCGAAGCGCAGATAGCGCCCTCCAAAGACGAGACGAACCCGTTCCAAAATGGCCGCCAGAGAATCTCCGGCGCGAGGATCGCTCTGGGTGGCTTGGCGCGCCCAGTAATTGAGCGCGGTCAGATGACCGATGGCACCGAGGTCGAATTCCCTTTCTTCGATCCAGTCGGTGAGACGCGCGGCCTGGTCGGAGGCCAGGGAGGTGAGTCGGTCCTCGACCTCGTGGGTGATAGATCCTTCCGCGATCCAGAACAGCGAAAGCCCGGCCATCACCACCGGGACACATATCAAGACAACAAGGACAACGATAACGGTGATTCGAAGCCGTCGGTAACTCAGTTGGGGGAGGGAGAACGCCATCGCATCCGGCCTGAAGTCATCTGTGTGTCAACGACAGGGTGGTACAATGTGGTGAATTGTCGGGACAGAGACAATGGGCACGTGGGCCCCTTTTGCGACGATCTCTTGAAGGAAACAAGGGCCCCGCTTGAGCCCGCGCTTAAGGGCAGCCCGTCGGGTAGGGATTGCAGGTGCACGGGTTGCAGGGGGGCGTTCCGCCGCTGAAGACGAAGTCGATCAGCCACACAACATCGAGGACATCGTCAAACCCGCTGCAATTGACATCCCCCCGGTCAACATGCGGACAGGCCGGGTCTTTCAGTGGTTGGGCGGCGCCGGAGAAGACGTAATCGATCAGCGTGACGATATCGAACACGTCGGGAACTCCGTCCGGCTCGACATCGCCGTGGGATAAACAGGCACACGCGGGGCCGGTGATCTGGAACGGCATGACTTGGGGACTCGGCTTGTGGGGATCGTTGTGCGTGATTTGAAGCTCGGCCTGATGCAGGCCAGTGTCCAAACCGAGATTGTTGGCAACGACGAGCCATTTGATTCCGGGTGTCCCGGCGGGAATGGAGTAGCTCTGGCCTTGCGCTCCACCCACGGTCAGCCAGTTGGCAGGCGGGTTAGGCGGATTGGTGTACACGACTGAGATGTTCCCCAACAACGTCGCATTGCCGTAGTCGTCGATGACCAGATTCTTGGCGAAGCTTGTTTGGGCGACCGTCAAGGGATCGCTGGATGAGCGGTCTTCGGCTGATGCCTGCGGGCGGACAGGAGTGTCCGCCCCACTGAGAGCATCGGATCTGGTGGCGCGGACACTCTTGTCCGCGCTTCCGTTCGTGCGTCCTGCTGCCGACGGAACAACTGTCGTGTCGCTCAGCAAATACTCGAGCACCGGCGAAATCTCCGGGCACAAGGCACCATCTGTCCCGCCGGGGATTCGGTAGTACATCACCGGGTTGTAGGTCCACGCGCCCTCACCGAGCGGCGCTGCTCCCGCATCCCGATCCAGAATGTAGGAGAT
>JAGVEK010000170.1 GCA_020058315.1 Candidatus Zixiibacteriota bacterium | reverse complement strand
CTGGTCCCATGGACCGTCTCATCTGCGGTGACGTTGGTTACGGCAAGACCGAAGTGGCGATTCGGGCGGCATTCAAAGCGGTGTGCGACCACAAACAGGTCGCTGTCCTCGTCCCGACGACGATCCTCGCGCAGCAGCACCTCACGACATTCCGCGAACGCCTGTCCGAATTCCCGGTGCGGGTTGAGACCTTATCGCGTTTTCGCACACCCAAAGAGCAGAAACGCGTGGTCGCCGAGCTGAAGACCGGCGCTGTCGATATCCTGATCGGCACCCACCGTCTCTTGCAGAAAGACATCGCGTTTGCCAACCTCGGCTTGCTGGTGGTCGATGAGGAGCACCGTTTCGGCGTGACTCACAAGGAGAAACTGCGCCAGATGCAGCGCCAGGTCGACACCCTCTGGCTGACCGCCACTCCAATCCCGCGCACTCTCCAGATGTCGCTTCTGGGCGCACGGGATTTGTCGATGATCAACACCTCGCCGCGTGACCGGTTGCCGGTGCAGACGGAGATTCGTGAATTTGGACCTGAGGTGATCGTCGAAGCGATTATGCGTGAGATGGACCGCGGCGGCCAGATATACTTCGTCCATAATCGAATCCATTCGATCGACGCGATGGCCGATTTCCTGAAACGTCAGCTGCCCTTGGTCAAGATCGGGGTGGCACACGGGCAGATGCCGGAGCGCGAACTCGAATCGGTGATGGTGCGTTTCTATCACCATGAGTTTGATCTGCTCCTGTCCACCGCCATTATCGAATCGGGCCTCGATCTGCCATCGGTCAACACAATCATTCTGCACCGCGCGGACCGTTTCGGACTGGCACAGTTGTATCAATTGCGCGGGCGGGTCGGGCGTTCAGCCCGCCAAGCTTATGCCTACCTCCTGACACCGCCATTCTCCACTCTGACGCCCGAGGCCAATGCGCGTCTCAAGGCCATCGAGGAGCACACCGCGCTCGGCTCAGGTTTCCACTTGGCCATGCGTGACATGGAGATACGCGGAGCCGGAAACCTCCTGGGCCGGCAGCAGCACGGCTTCATCGAAGAGATCGGCTTTGATCTTTACTGCCGTCTGCTCGAGGAGGCGATGGCACAAACGCGCGGCGTCGTTTCTCCGATGACCGACCGTCCCGCGCCCCAGATCGAGGTCGATGGGGAAAAGTTCATCCCTGACGACTACATCACTGACAACCAGCAACGATTCGAGGTGTACAAGCGTTTGGCGGGAGTCAGAGATCAGGCGGCTGTTGATGATCTACTGCTGGAAATTACGGACCGCTTTGGCTCTCCCCCGCCACAGGTGCGCACTCTGATCGACCTGGCGAGAGCGAAAGTGTGGGCGCAGATGGCCGGAATTGTCCGTGCGGTTGGACGGGGGCCGGTCTGGAGTGCCTACTTCGATGCGAATGCCAGCATCGACCGCCAGCAAATCGGCCGCTGGCGGGAAAAACTGGGTCGCGCCGCGAGCTTCGTCTCGGGGCCGCCTTTGCGCGTCGATGTCCGTCCCGGTCCAGGACAATCCGTGGACCTCGCCGGACTGCTGCGAATGCTGGAGATCTTGTCGTCCTGACCGGATAACGGACGATGGGCACAGTTCCTCTGGAGCAGCGCGCTCGTTCTCGGAGCGGGAGAACCTTTGACCCGGCGGGCTTAGCAGGCTATATTGATTGGATTATGTCCCTACGGCAGTCCCAGCAATCTCAAGACGTGATCGGAGTGAAAATGAGCGCAAATCGCAAAATGATCGCCGCACGGGTGGCCTCCGGCTTGTCCCTGGTGATGCTCTCCCTGTTCGCCCTGGCATTGCCTGGGTGCAGCCAGAAGAGCGATGAGACTGGCCCCATCGTCGCCGAGGTCGGCCAGCGTACCATCAAGCTGCGGGAAGTCACCGATCCAATCATCGCCTCGAGTGTCAATTACGATACCCCGGAGGCACAGCTTAAGGCGCGGCGCAAACAGCTTGACCGTCTGGTGCAAGAAAAGCTCCTGGTGATAGGCGCGTACGCCCGGGCATTTGATGCGGACATTGGAATTGTGGAGCTCGTCGACAAAGAGAAAGACAAATTTCTTCTGGATGAACTCTACCGGACTCAAGTGCTCGACAAGGTCAGTGTTCCCGAGGACGAAGTGAAGGCATGGTTCACACATTTCTTCGATCGCGTCCGCCCAAAACACATCGTTGTCGCGACCAAGACACTGGCCGATTCGATTATGGCCCAGCTTCAAAGCGGAGTGGACTTTGGCGATCTCGCGCAACGCTATTCGCTCGACAAATCAACCTCGCACCGGGGTGGTGATCTGGGCCGCGAGTTCTACTGGGGGGAACTGGTTGCCCCGCTCCAGGATGTCGTTTTCGCTCTCAAGGAGGGTGAACTGGGCGGACCGGTCAAGAGCGACTTTGGATGGCATGTCCTGAAAGTGGTCTCGCGCAGTGAGATGCAGAGGGCGCCTTACGACACGGTCAAGACATCCATTGAGAATCGAATCAAACAGAAGCTGGTCACTAAGCGACGGAATGAGCAGCTCGATGGGCTTCGTGCCGGGGCCAACATCCAGATCCGCCAAGAGGTTCTGGCCACGCTGCGTCAGATGCTTCAGACTGTCCTGGATACGGTGAAACTTCCTCCGGGAACATTCCCCAATCTTCCGATCGAGAAACTCCCGGATTCCGGCAAGACTTCCATCGTCGCGACCTATGGCCGTAATGGTGAGATCACACTCTATTCGGTGCTGACCTCTTTCAACTCCACGGCGATGGACAGCCGCCCGGACTTTCGCATCGATGACCAAGTGCACGAAATGGTCTTCCAGATGGGACTCTATGACCTCTTGAGAGATCAGGCGCTCGGCTTGAAGCTTGATCAGAGCCCGACCTACCGGGATCGCCTGCGCGAGTTTCAAGAAAGCATGATGGCCGAGAAGATGCGAAGCGCGGTCGTTACCAACAAACTGCGCGTGGACGAGACCGAGATCCGCCAGTATTTCGACGCACACCCGGACTCTTTCCTCGATCCCCCGTCCTACCATCTTCTTGAGGTGCTGGTGAACGACGAGCCCTCGGCCATTCGGATCGTCCGGGAAGCCCAGACAGGCACGCCTTTCGAGGAATTGGCCAGGAAATACACGGTTCGCTCCGGCTTCAAATCCAATGGCGGTGACTTAGGCTGGGTCTCGTCAAACCGCTACCCGGATTTGGTGGCGACGGCGGCCACTTTGAAGCCGGGTGAAGTCGGCGGGCCTGTCCCTGGAGTTGGGCAGTTCTCGGCGATCAAGCTCCTTGAAACGAAACCCGCCGTCCCGAGAGAATTCGAGGATACTAAGCGCGCGATATTCCAGAAACTGCAGCAGCAGCGCGGCGATTCCATCCTTCAGGCCTATGTCGACTCGATGAAAACTGCCTATCCGGTCGTCATCCATGAGGATGTGCTCGCGAGAAACATCACCGCCGGATCCGCATCAGGTGCCGGCAAGAAAGGGTGAACCCATTGACCGGAACGCCGGCAAATCACTGTAAGCGGCTTCATCGGCAGAGAATTCCTGTGCTGGCGGTAATGCTGACGCTGTGCGCGGTGGCGATAGTACCGGCAATTGCCGCCGCCGCCGATGTCATCGACGAGCCGCTGGCGGTTGTCGCCGACCGGCTCATCCTGCGCTCTGAGTGGCAGACGCAGGTTTCACTCCTTGCCATGCAGACCAAGCGGGATGCCAATGATCCCCAGGTCCGCGACTCACTGGGCCCGGTCATTCTGGAACGGATGATCAACGACGAACTGATCCTGATTCAAGCTCAGCGCGATACCACGATCTCGGTCAAGCCGGAGGAAATCGATCAGGCGCTTGCCGACCACATTCAGAGCTTGAAGGATCAATTCGCCGGCGAAGACGAGTTTCAAAAAGAGCTGTCGCGTGAAGGTCTGTCGGAACGCGATCTGAGGGTGCGTTACCGTCGTGAGGTCCGCAACCAGTTGATGAAACAGAAACTGGTCCAGCGCAAGCTCGGTGAGGTGACCGTTTCCAACGGCGAGGTGCGTGATTTCTACCGGCAGTTCAAGGACTCGCTCCCAGTCCAGCCGGAAGGCGCCAAGCTCGCCCACATTCTCCTGCCGATCGAACCCTCCCCGGGCACCATCGACTCGGCCAAAGCCCGCGTCACGCGAATTCTTCAGGAGATTACCGACGGTCTGGATTTTGCCGCTGCCGCGAAACGTTACTCCGAGGATCCCACGGCTGAGAAGGGCGGCGACCTGGGGTGGTTCGGCAAAGGCGAGATGGTGCCCACTTTTGAAGCGGTCGCGTTTGCTCTGACGACCGGGCAAATTTCAGGCGTCGTCAGCACCCGCTATGGTTTCCATCTCATCCAGTGCATAGAGAGATCTGGCGACCGCCTTCACGCACGGCACATCCTTGTGACTCTGAATCCCACCGGCGCCGATTCGACCATCATTCTCGCACGGGCAGATTCAATCGCCCAATCGGCCCGCAATGGCGCGGACTATTGCCAGCTGGCCTCCACATATTCCCAAGACGAGGAATCGCAGAAGAACTGCGGCGAACTCGGATGGTTTCCCATTGATGAAATGGTTCCGGAGTTCAAAGCCAGCCTGGTCAGCGCGTCTATCGGCGAAATCGTCGGGCCTGTCTCGACCAAGTTTGGACTGCACATACTGCGACTTCTGGAACGGCGCCCCCGCCGCGCCTTTGACCTCACCCAGGATTGGGATTCGATCAAGGAAATGGCGCGACGCGAGAAGACCAACCGTGTCGTGGCGGACTGGATTGCCGAGATCCGGCAGGATACCTATGTCAGCATCCGACCGATTTCCGGCCGAACAACGATCACTCCATAAGGCAGAATCGCTGCGTATATATTCTGTGGTGAATCACTGCTGCCCACGCGTTCATTCCGGCTCTCCCTATTCCAATCACGACGAGGATTCCCGGCAGACTGCTGAGGATCGCTTGACAGGCATTTCAACCGATACACGGGTGTCAACACTGCGGATTGGTGATTCGATGCTTCGGGAGGGCGAGAATCCGAGCCGCTGTTTGGGGACGAATCACAACTAACTGTTGATGCAGGAAACACTCCATGGCCTTGCTAAAGACTCACAGTACACAACGCTCGCCCGACCGGGCAGTCCTTGCCGGATTCGCACTCCGCAGCCAGCCACTCGCATTGCTCCAGGAATCGCTGGATGAACTGGCTCGTCTGGTGGATTCGGCGGGCGGTCTGGTGACCGGGCGCGTCATGCAGCGGGGTGAACGGCCCAATCCTGCCCATGTTGTCGGCAAAGGCAAGCTGGACGACATCGAGGCGATGATCACGGAGACGCAGGCTAATCTTGTCGTATTTGACGACGAATTATCTCCCTCGCAGGTGCGCAATTTGGAGGAACGATTGTCCTGCAAGGTGATTGACCGCTCGATTCTGATCCTGGCGATCTTCGCACGGCACGCAACCACCAAGGAATCCAAGACGCAGGTCGAGCTTGCCCAATATGAATATCTCTACCCGCGTCTGGTCGGCCAGTGGACCCACTTGTCCAAGCAGTGGGGCGGCATCGGCGCCAAGGGCCCCGGCGAAACCCAGCTTGAAGTCGACCGGCGAATCGTCGGCCAGCGCATCCTGAGGCTCAAACGTGATCTCGCCAAGATCGACCGGGAGCGGGTGGTCCAGAGGCGCGGCCGTGACGGCATGTTCAAAGTTGTGATGGTTGGATATACCAATGCCGGCAAGTCCACCTTGTTCAACGCCCTCACACGCGCACGTGTCTGGGCGGCCGACCGCCTATTCTGCACACTCGATCCAACCGCCCGGGTGATGTCCTTCGAGGG
>JAGVEK010000079.1 GCA_020058315.1 Candidatus Zixiibacteriota bacterium | reverse complement strand
TTATCGTGGCCCATTACTATGTCTGGTCTTCCCTGGAACAGCGGCCCTATCTGGTGATAATCGGCGAAGATGGCGCGGGTTATGGCGTGAAGTATTACCAGGTCAACCCGCCCGGCGACAATGTGCTGGTTAATGGGAGCATCGTCACCACCCCCGTCCTGACCGCCAATCTGCCTACCGACGTCATCATCCCCCAGGCCTGGCAGGACGGTAATAAGGAGTGCTCGGCCGCCGAGGCGATGGTCGCCCGGCAGAATCTGGCCAACTGGTATCAATTCTACCGTGTCCGCATTCTGACCGCTCAGGCCACTCTGGCCAAGGTGGTGGCCGAGGTTTCGGGCGTTCAGTTCGGCCTTAACACGGTCGGCGTCGTTACTCAGTCCTTCTTGCCGCCGCAGCTGGTGGATAGTACGCCGCAGGGCGAAATCAACCGGCAGGCGGTGATTACGGCCATATTCCAGGCCGCCTGGTCGGAGTCGAGCACCGACCTGCGTAAGAACTACGAGGAAATGGGCGAGTACCTGATGGATGAGATCAGCAGCAGAGAGGCGCCCTGGGCTACCGCGGAAGACGGCGGCACCTGTCAGCTGTCCTTTGTCATCCTCATGACGGACTCCCAGTACAACAAGTCTTCCGTCGCCCAGCCCGGCGACGCGGACGGCAATACCGACGGCAGTTATGACTCGGCTTTTGACGGACCTCCCTTTGCCGACAATCACGGGCAGGGGGATACTTTGGCCGATATCGCCATGTTTTTTTATGAAAACGACCTGGCCCCGGATCTGCTCAATGATGTGCCCACCACCGAAAAAGACCTGGCCGAGCATCAGCACATGATCACCTATGCCGTCTCTTTCGGTCCCATGGGGACGATAGACCCCAACGCCTATATCTTTGACCAGTATTCCACTTACTGCGATCCGAGCGATGTCTGCACGGCTGAAGCGCCCTGCCATTGCGCGCCCAACTGGACGGAGATACCCAGCACCCAGTACTCCACGCCTGAGAAGGTGGATGACCTCTACCATGCCGCCATCAACGGCCGGGGCGACTACTTCGCCACCCAGAACGTGAACCAGCTGGCCTACGCCATGAAGCAGATTTTCATGGCCATCAACCAGCGCCGCGGGTCCGGCGCTTCGGTCGCGGTCAGCACCCAGGAACTGACGGAAGATACCCTGCTCTACCGCGGTCTGTACAACACCGCCGGCTGGTTCGGGGAGCTGGGCTGCTGGCAGATCGATCCCGACGACGGTTCCGTACACGATACCCCCACCTGGCTGGCGTCGGACCTGCTGGACAACCGGGATCTGGCCACCGATCCCCGGAAGATGATCACCTATAACCCGGATACGGGCCAGGGTGTCACTTTTGACCTGGGCAACCTGTCGGCTGAACAGAAACTGTGGCTGGGCAGCGCCGACGATGATCGGCAGCGGTTGATCGACTTTATCAAGGGCGACCGCTCCGAGGAGATGAGGAACGGCGGCTTCCTGCGCGACCGGGTCTCCCGCCTGGGTGACATCATTCATTCGGCGCCGGTTCATGTCCTCTACGGCAACGACACGGATTTCCTCTACGTGGGCGGCAATGACGGCATGATGCACGCCTTTGACGCCGCTTCCTCCGGCACCGGCGGACAGGAAATCTTCACCTATATCCCGAGCTTTGTGTATGAGAATCTGATTCAACTGTCCGATCCGGACTATAGCCACAAGTATTACGTGGACACGACCCCGTATGTGGACAGCACGGGCCTGCTGATCGGCGGCCTGGGCGCGGGCGGTAAGGGTTATTTCGCTCTGGATGTGTCCGATCCGCTCAATTTCTCCACCGCCGACGTCCTGTGGGAGTATCCCCCCGGCGTGGATGACGACATGGGCTTCTCCTTTGCCAAGCCCATCACCGTCAAGCACGATTCCGGTCGCGTGGTCCTGTTCGGCAACGGCTATGACAGCGAAAACGGCCGGGCCGTGCTCTATGTGCTGCGGGTGGATGCCAATAACGCCCTCGTGGAGGTCAAGAAGATCGACACCCTGGTTGGCAGCCAGTCCGGAGATCCGGACAACCCCGGCAACTGCAACGGCCTGTCTACTCCCGCGCCGGTGGATGCGGATTATGACGGTATTCTGGATTTTGTTTATGCCGGCGACCTGAGGGGCAATATGTGGAAGTTCGACATTAACGCCCCCACCTCGGCCGGATGGAAAGTCGCCTTCGGCACGGCCGCGGCGCCTCAGCCGCTGTTCCATGCCGAGCATACGGCCGGAATTCCCCAGCCCATTGTCGCCATGCCCGATGCCATGCGGCATTGCCTGACCAACCGGGCCGGATATATCGTCCTTTTCGGCACCGGCAAGTTCTTCGCGCACGGCGATTATCTCGATACCTCGACGCAGTCGATTTACGGCATCTGGGACTGGGCCGAGGAACTGGAAGAGGGCGGCGTGGTTGACCCGCAGAATTATCCGCTAGGCGCTCCCACCCGAGTGACCGACTACGCTTCACTGCCGGTCACTCTGGGCGGCGCTTCACCGGTCACCTTCGCCCTGCTGGGGCAGTCCGAAGAACTGATCTTCGAACTCTTCCGGTCGACCAGCCAGATCCGGCTGTACGACAAGTACATCGATC
>JAGVEK010000373.1 GCA_020058315.1 Candidatus Zixiibacteriota bacterium | reverse complement strand
CCCCGCAAGGAGACCAAGCCGGACAAGCTGATGATCGGGGCCTTCAAACGTCCGCACGAGATCCTCATCGATTCCGAAAAGTGCCTGTTGGAACAGGGGCTTCTGTGCTTGGGGCCGGTGACACGCTCAGGCTGCGGCGCAGCCTGCGTCAGCGGAAACATGCCGTGCACTGGGTGTCTGGGCGCGACCGATCGTGTCCGCGACTTCGGCGCCAAGGCCCTCTCGGCGCTGGCATCGATTGCCGACGCAGCCGACGACACCAAGATTGCGCAACTGATGGATGGCATTGTTGATCCGGTGGGAACCTTCTACCGCTACAGCCTGCCCGCCTCGTCCCTCTACCGGCGGGTTCAACACGATGGAAATGGAGATTCCCGGTCATGAGCCGCACAATCTCAATTGATCCGATCACCCGACTCGAAGGCCACGGCAAGATCGACATCTTCCTTGACGACAAAGGAGAGGTCGAACGGGCGTACCTCCAGGTGCCAGAGCTGCGCGGGTTTGAGAAATTCGCCGAGGGACGTCCCGCCGAGGACATGCCACAGATCACCTCGCGTATCTGCGGTGTCTGCCCAACCGCGCACCACATGGCCGCGACGAAGGCGCTGGATGATCTGTACAGAGTCGATCCGCCACCCGCCGCGAAGAAGATTCGCGAAATGGTTTACAACGTTTTCTTTGTCGAGGATCACGCCCTCCACTTTTTCTTCCTCGGCGGGCCGGACTTCATTGTCGGCCCCACCGCGCCCAAAGGCGAGCGCAATATCCTTGGCGTTTTGGGCAAAGTCGGACTGGAGATTGGCAAGGAAGTCATTGGGCTGCGGAAGCAACTCCGCGAACTGATCACCCTTGCGGGTGGGAAAGTCATCCACCCCGTTTTTGGACTGCCCGGTGGTATATCCAAGAGCCTGTCTCGCGTTGATCAGGAAAAGTTCATCGCCGCAGGCGAACACGCCGTCAAGTTCGGACAGTTTGCACTGGGTGTATTCAACGATGTCGTTCTCAAGAATCCGAAGTACGTAGAATCGATCCTCTCCGACATCTACTCGCACAAAACTTACTACATGGGTCTGGTCGACTCGAACAATCGCGTCAACTTCTACGATGGCCAGATTCGCGTCGTATACCCCGACGGGAAGGAATTCCTCAAGTTCGGGGCGCAGGACTACTTGAAGCATGTGACAGAGCACGTCGAACCCTGGAGCTACATCAAGTTCTGCTACTTGAAGGATGTCGGCTGGAAGGGCTTCGAGGAAGGTCCCGATAGTGGTGTCTATTGTGTCGCGCCGCTGGCGCGTCTGAATGCCGCCGATGGAATGGCCACGCCGCTCGCACAGCAGGCGTACGAACAGTTCTTCTCCACTCTCGGCGGCAAACCTGTGCACCACACTCTCGCCAACCACTGGGCGCGCTTGATCGAACTGCTCTACGCGGCCGAGCGCACTCTCGAACTCGCGAAAGATCCGGAGATTATCAACCCGAACGTCCGCACCATCCCTACGGAAATCCCCAAAGAGGGGGTCGGGGTTGTCGAGGCGCCGCGCGGCACCCTCTTCCACCATTACCAGACCGACGAGCGCGGGGTAATCACGAAAGCGAACCTGATTGTCGCCACGCAGAACAACGCCGCCCGCATAGCGATGTCGGTGGACAAGGCCGCCCGAGGGATGATCAAGAAGGGTAACGTCGACGACGGCATCCTCAACATGATTGAGATGGCTTTTCGTGCCTATGATCCCTGCCACGGTTGCGCGACACACGCGCTGCCCGGACAGATGCCCCTGATCGTCTCAGTCTACAATCATCGGCGCGAGATCATCCGAGAGATCAAGCGGGATTCTTGACACTGCTGCAGAGTCTCACAGGGGCGGATCCTCAGACCCGCCCCTGCGACTCAATCGCGACACACAGACGGAAGATGATGACTCGATGAAGATCCTTATCCTGGGCCTGGGCAATGAACTGCTGTCGGATGATGGCGTGGGAATTCTTGCGGCCCGCAATCTCAAGGAGCAGCTTGATGATTCAGTCGAGGTGATCGAGAGCAGCCTGAGTGGTATCGCGCTGCTCGAACTGTTCGCCGGTCATGATAAAGCCATCGTAATCGATGCGGTCTGCACCGGACGGGATCCGGCTGGTTTCATTCGCGAGTTCGACTCAGCCAGCCTTGGCCCCGTGTTGGCGCCATCTCCGCATTACTCCGGCCTGCCGGAGATCCTTGCGCTGGCACGGCAGCTTGAGGTGGAATTCCCCAGGGAGATCAGAATCTTCGCGGTGGAGACGGGGGACATGACGACCATCGGAGGAACACTCAGCAAACCTGTGGCCGCAGCCTTGGCGCCGCTGACCGGCCGTGTGGTGGCACTGGTTCGAGAATGGCAGAGGGAGAAGCTCCATGCATGAGTACTCAATCGTCCAGCAGCTTGTAAATCAACTGGCAGCACAACTGCAGACCGAGGGCGTCGAGCGCGTGAAATCGATCCACCTCCGGCGAGGCAGTACTTTCGCTGAAGATCCGCTTCGCTTCGCGCTGGAGGTTCTGAGCGAAAACACTCCCCTTGCAGGCGCAGAAGTTGTCATCGACGCCTACTCCGTGGAGCATGTCTGTGCATCGTGCGGCCGATCACAGGTCGTCACGCCAGACGATTTGGTTGGCCACATATTTATCTGTCCTGTCTGTGGCACTGCAAAGGAAATCGATGAGGCGCATGGCCTCGAGCTGGTGTCGGTGACTTTGCAGAATGGCCTCGACAGTCGGGACATGACGCCCGGGCCGATACGATGAAACAAGAACCAGCGCGTGACCATCGTTGAGTGGGCTCCGCCCACCATTTAT
>JAGVEK010000413.1 GCA_020058315.1 Candidatus Zixiibacteriota bacterium | reverse complement strand
GACAGTTTGGGACCGCCGATGCGCGAGCCCGCAAGATAGGCGACCGTATCTCCAATCCAGAGATTCGCGAAGAGAAAAAGAAGCCATTGAAATCCCTGCCCCGATGCAAGACTGCGCAGCGCGATCAGGGCACCGAATCCAACACCGATCCACAGTGCGGCCGCAATGTGGGCCATGGCGGCCACTGCACCCAGCAGGAGATCGCGGCGCCACACGACCCATGCGGCTGAGCCCAGAGTGGCTGCCAGTGTCCAGAGAATCCACAGGTCGCCCGCCCCGGCGGGCCAGACGACCAGGGGCAGTGTCAGGGCAAGGATGCAGAGTAGCCACAGCGCGACAGGAATCTCGCGCATGTGCGCGGCCTGCCAGACTTCGAAGCAAGCTGCGAGAGTGAGAACCGCGACCAGACCACTCAGCCAGACTCCTCCCTGATGGAAGATCCACAGGAGTGCTGGAATGCCGACAACGGCCACGGACAGACGGATCAGGAAGTTTCGCATCGGCGCGCCATTGTGAGAGCAAGCCGGATATCCGCCAGGGGCGGATCCGGTCTACCATCATTCATGACCGGGCAGGTGAACAACCATTCGCAGACCTATGAACGCGACGGGGAGACACGTCCGAAACGCCGTTCGCGTGACTGATAATCCAGGATTGCCCGGAAGAAATCGTCCTTGCCAAAATCGGGCCAGAGAGTGTCGGTGACATACAGCTCGGTGTACGATGTCTGCCAGAGGAGAAAGTTGGACAGCCGCTGTTCGCCTGAAGTGCGGATCAGAAGATCCGGATCCGGGAGTCCGTTGGTTTGCAAGTGTGCGGCGAAGGTGGGTTCGTCGATATCGTCGATGCGGAGTTCGCGTGCAAGGACCGCCCTGGCCACACGCCGGACTGCGTGGAGAATCTCAGCCCGTCCACTGTAATTGAGCGCGAGATTGAGCACCAGCCCGGTATTGTCGCTCGTCTTGCGGATCGCTTCCTTGAGGGCGCGCCGCCGGGTGAGCGGCAGCCCCTCGATGTCACCGGTGGCAATGAGGCGGATGTTCTTGTCGGCCATCTCGCGCAGTTCATTTTTCGTTGTTTCGTAGAGCAGTTGCATGATGGCGGAGATTTCGCGTTTGGGGCGTCCCCAGTTGTCGACCGAAAACGTAAAGAGCGTCAGCGCTTCGACATTGGCCTGGGCGGCGGCCGTGACGACATGCTTGACCGCTGTCACACCGGCCCGGTGTCCGGCGGTGCGGGGCAACCCCCGGCGCTCGGCCCAGCGGCCATTGCCATCCATGATGATGGCGACGTGCCTGGGAATGGGCGGCCCGGAGAGGATCCTGGTGAGCAGGCCGTCGTCTGTCGCCGGAGTGTCCGGCAGAATCATGGCTTTCGAGGGTGCCAATCAGACTTCCATTACTTCCGCCTCTTTGGCGGTCACGAGGTCATCAATTTCTGAAATATATTCGTCTGTCATCTTCTGGATTTCTTCCGAAATGCGGCGGTGATCATCCTCGGATATCTCCTTGCTCTTCTCGGCTTTCTTGAGATGTTCATTGGCATCGCGACGAATATTGCGCACCGCCACCCGGCCTTCCTCCGCGAGCTTCTTGCAGAGCTTGACGAGATCCTTGCGCCGTTCTTCGGTCAGTTGCGGGATGGGCACACGGACCAGCACCCCATCGTTGATCGGGTTCAATCCGAGATCGGCTTTGAGAATGGCCTTGGAGATCTCAGCGGCCATGGCCTTCTCCCACGGCTGGACCACGATGAGCCGGGGTTCCGGAACGGAAATGGTAGCGACCTGATTGATAGTGACCATGCTGCCGTAGGAGTTGACCCGGATGCCGTCGAGAAGCGCCGTTGTGGCTTTCCCGGTACGGACTTTCGCGAGTTCATGCCCGATTGCGACGATGGCTTTCTGCATCCGATCCTTGGCGTTGGCTTTGTGGTCTGAGCTCATGGCGAGATCCTCCCTCTATGTCCCTGATGGCGACGCTGACCAGAACCCGTCAAAGCGGGTCGTGGAGTATATTAATGCGTTCCTGTGTTTGTTTGGTCAAGGTAAAAGCCATCAGGGTTCATGCCGGACATCCATCAAGGCCGTGGGACAGATTGCCTTACGGGATACCGATGACCAGCCGTTCGCGCATTCCCGCTTCTGTTGTACACTCATGAGGGGCCGGAGCGGTGCAAAGTGTGTCAGCGGACACTGACGACGGTGCCGATCTTCTCGCCGGACACGACCCGGAGCAGATTGCCGTGGCAGGTGAGGTCGAATACGACAATCGGAATCTCGTTGTCCATGCACAACGAAGTGGCTGTGGCGTCCATCACCTTGAGGCCACGCCTCAGAACATCCATGTAGGTGAGGTGATCGAAACGTTCGGCCGTGGGGTCGAGCTTGGGATCGGCGGAATAGACCCCATCGACTTTGGTGGCCTTGAGGATGACATCGGCGCCGATTTCTACGGCGCGCAGGGCAGCGGCGGTGTCGGTTGAGAAGTACGGATGGCCGGTCCCTGCGGCCAGCACGATGGCGCGTCCCTTTTCGAGGTGGCGGACGGCACGGCGCCGGATATAGGGCTCGGCGATGGAGGCCATGGGGATGGCGCTCATCACGCGGGTTTTGACTCCGATTTTTTCGAGGGAGTCCTGCATGGCAACGGCATTGATCACGGTGCCGAGCATGCCCATCTGGTCGGCTGTCACGCGGTCCATGCCACGGGCCGCTTCGGCCAGACCCCGGAAGATATTGCCGCCGCCGACGACGAGGGCGGTTTGGACACCGAGGTCGTTGACCGTCTTGACCTGTTCGGCTACTGATGAAAGAACTGTATAGTCAATGCCCCAGCCGCGAGGTCCGGCCAAAGCCTCGCCCGAGATCTTGATCAGTACCCGCCGGTAAGGAGTTTTTTCGGTCTGCATGCGCGTCATTATCGGATGGAAGACGGTGGATGGCAAGAGAAGAGATGGCGGGCGAGCACGAGAGATTGCCGGCGGGTGTCACGGGGGAAGGATGGGAATCATGGGAGGGATGGGGGGGGGCCACCAGACAGAAAACGCGCCCTGCTGTGAGGCGGGGCGCGTTGGAATCGTCGTCGCGGGCTTTACTCGCCGAGACGGAGTCGTTCGAAGCGTTTGATGAGGATGTTCTCGCCGAGTTTGGCGACCAATGCCTGGAGAAGCTGGCCGACGGTCTGCTCGGGATCCTTGACGAATGCCTGTTCGAGCAGGCATGACTCGGCGTAGAACTTGTCGAGCTTCCCGTCGACGATTTTATCGAGGATCTTTTCGGGTTTGCCTTCGTTGATCGCCTGTGTGCGATAGATCTGCTTTTCCGACTCGACAAGCGCGGGGTCGATTTCCTCGCGTGCAATGGCCACTGGATTGGACGCGGCAATGTGCATGGCGATGTTCTTGACGAAATTACGGAATTCATCGGTGCGGGCTACGAAATCGGTTTCACAATTGACTTCGAGCATCACGCCCAGTTTGTCGCCGGGGTGGATGTAGGCGAAGATGATGCCCTCTTTGGCGATGCGCCCGGCCTTGGAGGCTGCTTTCGCGATGCCCTTCTCGCGCAGATATGCGACGGCGCGCTCGGGATCCCCTCCGGTTTCCTCGAGGGCTTTTTTGCAGTCCATCATGCCCGCCCCGGTTTTCTCCCGGAGTACTTTCACATCATTTGCAGAAATTGCCATTCAAATCTCCAAGTAGAACTTCAGTCTCAGCAACGGTTCAGGCTTTAGCTGGCAGGCCGGCTTCCGGCGATTGGTCTCTGGCAGCGGTGACCAGCTTGTCGTCTCCCTCATCACCTTCGTCTCCGAGATCGGAGGGACGTTCTTTCTGATAGGCGGACATTCCATCGATAATCGCCGCTGAGACTTCGCGGGTCAGCAGGCTGATTGATTTGATCGCGTCGTCGTTGCCGGCGACGGGGAAATCGATCGGATCGGGATCGCAATTGGTGTCAACGATTCCGATGATCGGGATGCCCAGTTTTCTTGCTTCGGAGACGGCAATCTGCTCTTTGCGCGCATCGACAACATACACCAGACCGGGGAGGCGTCCCATGTCTTTGATGCCACCCAAGACCAATTCGAGTTTGTCGATTTCCTTGTCGATTTTCAGGCGTTCCTTCTTCTTGATTTTCTCGAACGTGCCATCCTCGCGCATTCTCTCCATGTCGCGGAGACGTTTGATCGACTGGCGGATGGTGGTGAAATTGGTGAGCATTCCACCCATCCAGCGTTCGGTAACGCAGAACTGGCTGCACCGTTGGGACTCGGTGACGATCACGCCTTTGGCCTGTTTCTTGGTTCCGACAAAGAGAATCGGCTTGCCTTCGGCGGCCACTTCGCGCGCCTTGCGGCAGGCGGCGTTGAGGGAAAGCAGAGTTTTGCGCAGATCAATGATGTAGATGCCATTGCGGGCCGTGAAAATGAACGGCTTCATCTTCGGGTTCCAGCGCTTCGTCTGGTGCCCGAAGTGCACGCCTGCTTCGAGCAGGTCTTTCAGTTCGATTGCCACAGGTTTCCTCGCCTCTTGGGTTTTCCGCCACCCGCTTCGTCGCATCCACCCACCCCGAACGGGGACCCGGCAGTGCTCCGCGGATGTGTGTGATGCACCGGCAGCGATGATGTCATCGCCGGCCGGCGCTCATTGATTACCGTTTGGAGTACTGGAAGCGTTTCCGAGCCTTGACCAGCCCGTATTTCTTGCGCTCCACCTCGCGTGCATCGCGGGT
>JAGVEK010000353.1 GCA_020058315.1 Candidatus Zixiibacteriota bacterium | reverse complement strand
ACCGAGCGGCCAGGGGATGCGCGGGTGTGGGCGCGGCTTGGCGAGGCGGAGTATCAGGCCGGGCATGATGCTGAAGCGGCGGACGCGCTCAACAAGGCTCTGGTGCTCGACGAGAAACTGTACGCAACGCATTTGTTTCTTGGGTATGTCGCCGAGCGGCAGAACAACCCTGACAGGGCGTTGTGGCATTACCAGGTGTACATCGACCGGAAACCCGGTACCAAGGCGGCGCGAGACACCGGACGCCGTATCGCCGCACTGAAGCAGGCACGTGCCACTGCCTTCGCCCGGGAGGCCCTTGCCAAAGAGCAGGAACTTTCTCCCGCGTCGTATCCGGATTCGACCATTGGGGTTGTGTACTTCAATGGCGACCGGCTGCCAGATTCGCTGCGTCCGCTGTCGAAGGGTCTCGCGGAGATGATGGTGACCGACTTGTCCAAGATCTCGAAGCTCCAGGTGGTCGAGCGGCTGCGGATCGACAGGATTCTGGACGAGTTGAAACTCTCCAGCGGCAATGCGTTTGATTCGGCGACGGCGCCCAGAATGGGCAAGCTCCTGGGGGCGGCGCGTGTCCTGGGAGGGGATATCTCCGGGCTGCCGCAAGACCGTCTGAGGCTTGATCCGCAACTGGTCAGCGCGAAGACCGGGGAAGTCGAGATGCCGGGTGAGCAGGTTGGCGCGCTCGCAAAAGTGATGGCGATGGAAAAAGACATGGTCTTCGCCGTCTTGAAACAGATGCACATCAAACTCACGCCGGAGGAGCGCGCGGAGATCGCCAAGACGCCAACTGACTCGATTGCGGCGTTCATGGCATTCTCGCGCGGACTCGACTTCCAGGACCGTGGTGAATTCGACAAGGCCGAGCGGGAGTTCAATCGGGCGCAGACAATCGACCCATCGTTTTCTGAGGCCGGTCAGCGCGCTACGGAATCGGGGTATCTGTCCGGCAGTTCACCATCTTCGGAACCACAACCTCTTGATGAGTTCGCCGCCGCGACCTCGGAGAGTAGTGAGTGGCAGACCCAGACCCCTGACACCGACCTTCGTCTGAACATACTTCTTGAAAACGGTGGTCTGATTCGGGGAACGGGGACACCGGCTGACAATCCGTACACTCCCCCGGTCTCGGGGCAATCAACGGTGATCATTGATGGCAGGTTCGATGAATAAACGGCGGATCGTTCTTCTGGTCGCGGGACTGTTCCTGTTCCCGCACCTGCCGGCGTACGGGCAGGTGACTCGCGGTTCGCGGTCTGTGGTCTCGCAAAACGCGACCTATCTGTCGTGGGAACTTTCGGGAGACTCAACGCTGACTGTCACCCAGTTGTTTGCTCCTGTGCTCCTGAACCTTCGCCTTGGCGATGGGTGGAGTCTCGGGTTGTGGTCGGCAGCTTCGCGCTCGACGTCCGATCGCGGGACGAGTCCGGAAGTCAGCGGCTTGAATGATTCCAAGATTCAACTGACGCACACCATGGCGGACGGGCAGTTCCTGGTATCGGTGGGAGCTTCTTTGCCTACGGGAAAGACTAAACTATCTGCAACTGAACGGGAATTGATCCCCTGGCTTTCCGCCGACTTCTTCAATTTCCCTATGAAAATTCCCGGAGAGGGGCTGGAGTTATTCGGCGAGACCGGGATCGCGTTGCCGGTTTCCAGCTGGGTATTCGGCGTTGCGGGGGCGGTGCACTACTTTGAGAAGTACACGCCTTACGACGACAATCGGGAATACCAGCCGGGGATGCGCATTGTCGGGACAACCGGGATCGGGCGAGACTGGGCGGAGCGCGGCCATATTGGACTGGATCTCTTGGCGATCTACTCGATGGATGACAAAGTCGAGGGGAGTGCGGTTTTTGGAGATGGATTGCAGCTTGACGCGCGGTTTGTCGCGCAGCGGAACTTCGCGAAGGGCGGAGTCGAGGCCATGGCGAGATTCATCGAGCGCGGTAAGAATCGCATCCTTCTCCCCTCCAATTCGGCTCCGGTCGGCGAGCAGAGCAACACTAACGGCAATGATCTGCGCTTTCACTGCCTGGGACGCCATGCCCTCATCGGGAGGCTTCAAGGCTGGGTGTCGTATGACCTGAAGATGCTGATGGCCAACGGTTACGCAGCCGACAACCCGCTCTTCCAGGATGCAGCGCGGATCTCCGGCTTTGGCGGTGGACTCGACATTCGCCTGGGCAGGCACTCGATGTTCGGTGTGGGCGGCCGCTACTGGACGGGATCGTCCGACGGCAGCTATGCCAGCGGGAAACTCGAGAAGCTTGATCTATCGGGGTTTGAGATCGTTCAACGGTTGTCAATCTCCCTGTGACGCACGGGTCTGAAGACCCGTGGCACCAACTATCAGGTGGATGCGTGGTTCGTTTCCGGAGTCAGCGTGTCATTGTTCGATCGATGGCTCTCGTGTTGCCAGCGATCGTGAGCGTGCTGATTCTGGCTAATCCGGGGACCTCCGCTCAGAAACGAACATCCAAGAAGACGGTGTCGGCAAAGCCGGCACACAAGTCCGCAGCCAAGGCAGCGCCGGATTCGTCCTTGATTGTCAAGCTGGTCCCGGCTCCCCCTCCCCGGCCTCTGCCCCCCTTCGCTCAATTGGATCAATGGGAGCAACGATCGTCAAGAGGGCCCCTGTCGATCACACTGACGAATCAGGTGGCGCGCTCGATCGAGAGGCTGTGCCAATACTATGGGGTTGCATTTGATATCACGTCGCCGCTGCGGGCCAACCTCTCGGCTCACGAGTGGCCTTCTGTCTTTGCCGATCAGAAACCGAATCCCAAGCGGCAGCGTGTCGAGATCGAAGACCTGCTGACACAAAACAGCCTGCGTTTTCAGCCACTAATCACGGCGGAACCGGGGGAACTGGCCGACGTGATGGCGCGGGCGGTCACCGACGGGGCACCGGTCCTGCTGAATGCTCCGGCAGCGCCGATCATCTACGGATT
>JAGVEK010000080.1 GCA_020058315.1 Candidatus Zixiibacteriota bacterium | reverse complement strand
TTCTATTCCCACTCTTGCCGGTACACCCTTCTGAAAATAGTGCTTTATCTCCTTCATCTCGGTGACAAGGTCGGCCTTTTCGACAACCTCCGGGTCCGCGCCTCGGCCGGTTATCACAAGCTCTATATTTTCCGGTTTTGACGAGATTAAATCAAGGATGTCGTTTACGGATATAAGACCGCACTTTGCCGCTACGCTGGCTTCTTCAAGTATGATGATCATAAACGGTATTTTAATAATTTTCAAGTCCCTTAGCTTTTTCACATAGCACTTCCGGTGAGTAAAAATGCTGCCCAGTAATAGGGATGCGGGTATTGTTTTTTAACTATGAGCTGCGCCTATCGCAAAGCTTCATCTTTACTCATCTTCGATAGATTGGTGTAAAAATTAACCATAATATCGCGGGTTGTCTCGTCATCCACTTGCCACAAGATGGATATCAACGAGCGCGCTCCGGCACCACCCTCTCTCCTTCAATCTGCGGTTTTTTCAAATATCCTTTGACAAAAAACAATTAAAATGCAAAAAAATACAAGCTGTTGTGCATGATATTAATTTTTTGCATGTGAATAGCTCTGTTCTCGCCTTTCATTTATTATTACCAAAAAATTTCCTGCTGCGGAAGCTTCTATATAGGGCGAAGAGCAAGATGTGTGATAAGGGGGTCGGGTTGATAATGGCGTAAGCATGTATAATACCGATGATCGGAAACGGCTTACTGGCCGTATCCGGCGGCAAGCTCTGGAAAATATGCTCACCCGCCATGTATGCCCAGCACGAACGTCCCGGTAGCTTGCCCGTGGATAGCTTTCATATAATGCATGTCCAAGAACGAGCGGGATTTTATTTTTACGCATTCTATTCCGATAACGATATCGTCGAGAAATGGGAAAACGATTTCAAAGAGTAGTTCAGGGTCAGTTTTGATGTTTTGATGAACCTTCAAATTTCCCTTTTGGTCGATGATGCATACGAATATTTTTTCAAGGAATTATAAAAAGCCGCTGCAGCCACTGCAACTGCTTTGCGGATATTTCTCCTCAATAGTAGTGGGGTTTGAAAAGTGAAGTTCATCACCAAGGCCATTTTCGAGAACCTGTCCCATGTGTGGACAAGCCTTCGCGGCAACGGTTTGTCACAAAAACTTGCCTGTGTCGAGCCACCGCTGCGAGCGGAGTTATTCAGCGCCGATCAGATGGAGCAACATGGCAAGACTCTCGCAGGTTCACACACGTTAAGTCCCGGACGCGCTCAGGATCGCCTTCTGACACGACTGGCCGAGAATGAAGGCCTCCTGATCGGCGTCCACAATTTGCTGACGGAGGCGGTAAAGGCAGACCGTCGTATTACGCCGGCCGGGGAATGGCTGCTCGACAACTTCTATCTGATTGAAGAGCAGATTCGCACCGCCAGGAGGCATTTGCCGAAGGGGTACAGCAGGGAACTCCCCCGCCTGATGAATGGTCCGTCGGCTGCTCTGCCGCGCGTATATGACATTGCGCTGGAGATGATATCACATGGCGACGGGCGGGTAGATCCGGAGATTCTCAGCAGATTTGTCGCAGCCTACCAGACCGTCACCGAACTGAAGTTAGGCGAATTGTGGGCAATACCCATTATGCTACGCCTGGCGTTGATCGAGAATCTACGACGCGTTGCCGCCCGGATCGCTACCGATAGAATCGACCGCAATCTGGCCGATTATTGGGCAGACCAGATGACAGAGAGCGCCGCGAAGGACCCGAAAGGCCTGATTCTGGTGATCGCAGACATGGCGCGATCGAACCCGCCGCTGGTGAGCTCGTTTATCGCGGAAATAACGCGCCGCTTGCAGGGACAGGGTCCTGCTCTGTCATTGCCGCTTACCTGGCTTGAGCAGCGGCTGTCCGAGTGCGGCCAGACGATCCGGCAACTGGTGCAGGCGGAGAACCAACAACAGGCTGCCGATCAGGTATCCATGAGCAACAGCATCGGCAGTCTTCGTTTCCTGGGCGCGATTGACTGGCGAGAGTTCGTCGAGTCGATGAGTATTGTCGACCAGACTCTGCGCAAGGATCCCGGCAGCGTTTACAGCAAAATGGATTTTTCTACCCGTGACCGTTACCGCCATGTCGTGGAAAAGATAGCGAAAGACAGTCGCTTTTCCGAGAGCGAGGTGGCGCATAAAGCGATCGGGCTGGCGCAGGAGGGTGCAGACGGGAACGGCGGCGATGATCGCGCGACACATGTCGGCTTCTACCTGATCGACAAGGGATTGCCCCAACTCGAACAGGCGCTGGAGATGCGCCTTTCCCTATCTGAACATCTGCAGAGATGGAGCCGCCGGTTTCCTTTGTTCCTCTATCTGGGTACAATCACGCTGATAACGGTAATCTTCGTCGGGGGTTTGCTGGCAAAGGCGCGTGTCGGTGCGTTGCCGGGATGGGCAATCGCTCTGATCGGGCTTCTCTCAGTTCTAAGCGTAAGTCAGCTTGCTGTTGCCCTGGTGAATTGGCTGGCAACGCTGCTGGTAACACCCCATCCGCTGCCGCGTATGGACTTTTCCAAAGGGATACCGCCGGAATTCCGCACACTAGCTGTGGTTCCGACGATGCTCATAAGCACGCAGAATATAGAGGATCTGATCGAGGCGCTTGAAGTGAGGTTTCTGGCAAATCGGGACGCTAACCTGCACTTCGGCCTGTTGACAGATTTTCGAGACGCCGATGAGGAAACGCTGCCTGAGGACGAACTGCTGTTGCGGCTTGCCCAGCAAATGATCGAAGAGCTGAATACCAAGTACGGCCGTTCCAAAGGCGACACCTTCTTCCTTTTCCATCGCCTGCGTCGTTGGAATCCTCAGGAGCGGATATGGATGGGTTACGAGCGCAAACGGGGGAAACTTGCGGCATTGAATGCTCTCCTGCTCGGTGAGGAAAATGCGGGGGATCGTTTTTCCCTCGTCATCGGTGATACGACAGTCTTGTCGAGCGTGAAGTATGTGATCACGCTGGACACGGACACGCAACTGCCGCGCGACGCGGCGTGGCAGTTTGTGGGCGCAATGGCGCACCCGCTGAATCGTGCGCGGTATGACGAAGACAAGCAGCGAGTCTGTGAGGGTTACGGCATCCTTCAGCCGCGGGTCGCCGTAAGCCTGCCCGGCATGAACCGGTCGCGGTATGCGGCAATGTGCGGGAGCGAGCCCGGCATCGATCCCTATACGCGAGTAGTTTCCGATGTTTACCAAGACCTGTTTGGCGAAGGCTCGTTCATCGGCAAGGGCATCTACGAGGTTGACGCCTTCGAGCGAACGCTCAAAGGACGTTTCCCCGAGAACCGGATCTTAAGCCACGATCTTCTGGAAGGGTGTTATGCGCGGGCGGGGTTGTTGAGCGATGTCATGCTATATGAGGAATATCCACCTCGTTACAATGCGGACGTAAGCCGACGGCATCGCTGGATTCGCGGTGATTGGCAACTCTTGCGGTGGGTGCTGTCGGACGTTCCGGGCTTTGGGGGGCGACAGGAGAAGAATCCGCTCTCCGGGCTCTCCCAATGGAAGATATTCGACAACCTGCGGCGCAGTCTCACGCCCGCGGCGTTGATACTCCTTTTACTGCTGGGCTGGACGGTCTTGCCATCGGCCTGGTTCTGGACCCTATCGGTGCTCGGAATCATTCTGATCCCTTCTCTGATTACCTCTCTTTTGCAAGTGCTTCGAAAGCCGGACGATGTGATTCTGAGTCAGCACCTCAACGCCAACCTGCACTCCGCCGGCCGGTGCTTTGCTCAGGCGGCATTTACGCTCGTATGCCTTCCCTACGAGGCGTTTATCAGTCTCGATGCGATTCTGCGCACGGGATGGCGGATGCTGGTCACCCACAAGCGACTTCTCGAATGGAGCACGTCAGACGAACGGTACGGCAGTGCCCGCACGGACCTCGGTTCTTTTTGCCGATCCATGTGGATCGCCCCGGTTCTTGCCAGTGCCGCGGTTATCGATCTTACGCTTTCGAGACCATTCTCACTAGTTGTGGCCTGGCCCATACTGTGTCTCTGGTTTGTTTCCCCTGTTGTCGCCTGGTGGATCGGTCGGCCAATTACCCGCCGCGAAGCACGGCTGACGGCTGACCAGACCGTCTTTCTTCGGAAGCTTTCCCGCAAGACCTGGGCGTTTTTTGAAACCTTTGTCGGCCCGGAAGATCATTGGCTGCCCCCTGACAATTTTCAGGAGCATCCCGCTGCCGTAATTGCGCATCGCACGTCGCCGACCAACATTGGCCTATCCCTTCTCGCAAATTTGTCCGCTTACGACTTAGGCTACATCCCAGCGGGACAACTCATCGAGCGCACGGCAAATGCGCTCCATACGATGGAAGCATTGGAATGTCACCGAGGCCACTTCTACAACTGGTACGACACGCAATCCCTGCAACCGCTGCAACCTGCCTACATCTCGACCGTGGACAGCGGAAACCTTGCCGGCCATCTGCTGACACTGCGCCAGGGGCTGCTTGCACTACCCGATGATCCGATTCTGGGATCGCGAGTGTTTGAGGGAATCAGCGACACTGTCCGTATACTTGAGGACGTAAATGGCAAAACCGCTTCGGACCAACTCGTGCAACTGCAAAAAGTGCTTAAGTCCGCAATCGATTCCCCGCCCACCATGCTGGCGGCAGCGCGATTGTGCCTTGATCAGTTGACAACGTCCGCCGTGGAAGTGGTCACCGGCGTCAATGTTCTCGATGCGGACCCCGAGAGTCAGGCGCAGTGGTGGGCGCATGCCCTTGCCGGGCAATGCCGGACCGCCCTCGATGAGCTGACGTTTCTCGCGGCTTGGACATCATTGCCGGCATCATCAGACAGGGGCAGGGGCACTCTCCGCGGGACGCCGGATATCGATGAAATCCCGACGCTGCGCCAATTGGCCAACCTTGATGGAGGGGCGCACGCGGTCCGCCCTTACGTCACGGAGGCAAGCCGGCGCGCCGGCGCGAGGATTAGTGCTATCGAAAGGCTGGCACGGCAAATCGACGAACTCACCCGTATGGAATACGACTTTCTGTTCGACGAGGCACGCAATCTGCTCGCTATCGGGTACAACGTTGGTGAACGTCGGCGGGACCCGAGTTACTACGATCTGCTGGCTTCGGAAGCAAGATTTTGCAGTTTCATAGCGATTGCGCAGGGACAGCTGCCGCAGGAGAGCTGGTTTGCCCTGGGACGTTTGCTGACCACTGCCGGTGGAGAGCAGATCCTCCTTTCGTGGAGCGGTTCGATGTTCGAATATCTCATGCCGCTTTTGGTAATGCCGACGTACGAACACACACTGCTCGATCAGACCTGCAGGGCGGCGGTGGCCCGGCAGATCGAGTACGGGAGGAAACGCGGGGTGCCTTGGGGCAGTTCGGAATCCGGCTACAACGCAATCGACGTTCATCTCAACTACCAGTATCGCGCCTTTGGCGTACCTGGCCTGGGTCTCAAACGCGGGCTTGCCGAGGATTTGGTCATTGCGCCCTATGCCTCGGCACTGGCGCTGATGGTAGAGCCCGAAGAGGCATGCCTGAATCTCAAGCGCCTTGCGTCTGAAGGCGTTATGGGAACGTATGGCTTCTATGAGGCAATCGACTACACTCCAACACGCCTGCCGCACGGACAATCAAGCGCCGTGGTCCGGTCCTTCATGACACATCATCAGGGCATGAGCTTCCTCTCTCTGGCCTATGTACTCTTAGACCGTCCGATGCAGAAGCGATTTGAGTCGGAACCTATGTTCCAGGCAACCATGCTGTTGCTCCAGGAGCGAATCCCCAAGGCGACGGCGTTCTACGCGCACACCGCCGAGCTCTCCGACCGCCGTATCGAATCCATGGGCACGGAGCCGCCGTTACGTGTATTTGGCAGCCCGAACACGCCGAAACCGGAAGTGCACTTGTTGTCAAACGGCAGATACCACGTGATGATCACGAACGCGGGCGGCGGATACAGCCGCTGGAAGGATATGGCCGTCACCCGCTGGCGCGAAGACAGCACCTGTGACAACTGGGGTACGTTCTGTTACCTCCGTGATGTAACGAGCGGGGGATTCTGGTCAACGGCCTACCAGCCGGCGCTCAAACAAGCGGATACGTACGAAACGATCTTCTCGGAGGCGAAAGCTGAGTTCCGTTGCCGCGACCACGATCTCGACACGCATACGGAAATTACCGTTTCGCCCGAGGATGACATCGAGCTGCGCCGCATCACCATCATTAACCGTTCCAGGAAGCGCAGAACCATTGATGTCACGAGTTATGCGGAGGTTGTCCTCGCCTCGCCGGCCTCGGATGCGCTGCATCCGGCGTTCAGCAATCTCTTTGTTCAGACCGAGATCCTTCGACGGCAACGGGCGATTCTCTGCACGCGCCGACCCCGCTCCCAGGGCGAGCACGCTCCCTGGATGTTTCATCTGATGGCCGTGCACGGTGCGGACATCGGAGAAATCTCTTATGAGACCGACCGCCTGCGGTTCATCGGCCGCGGAAATACGGTTGCCGACCCGCAAGCAATGGGTGATGCATCGGCGCTCTCCGGAAGTGAGGGCTCCGTGCTGGATCCGATCGTTTCGATTCGTTACCGAATCACGCTCGATGCGGAAGAAACAGCAACGGTCAATATTGTCTCCGGCATCGGCGAGACTCGTGACGCAGCCTTAAGCCTGGTCGAGAAATACCAGGATCGGCGTCTCGCGGATCGGGTCTTCTATCTGGCGTGGACACACAGCGATGTCTTTTTGCGTCAGATCAATGCCTCGGAGGCCGATGCGCAGCTCTACGGAAGCCTCGCCGGTTCGATGATCTATGCCAATGCTTCGCTGCGTGCTGATGCGAGCGTCATCATCAAGAATCACCGCGGGCAATCCGGTCTCTGGGGCTACGCCATTTCTGGCGATCTGCCGATCCTGCTCCTGCGGATTGAAGATCCGGCCAATATTGAACTGGTGCGTCAACTCATACAAGCCCATACGTACTGGCGCTTAAAAGGACTGGTGGTGGATCTGGTGATCTGGAACGAAGATCACGCCGGTTACCGGCAGCTACTCCACGATCAGATTATGGGGCTCATTGCCGCAGGCGTCGGAACCAACGTGACGGATCAACCGGGCGGCATTTTCGTGAGGCCCGCGGACCAGATATCGAACGAGGAACGCGTCCTGCTCCAAACGGTCGCTCGCGTCATCGTTACCGACAGACGGGGAATGCTGGTGGACCAGATCAACCGCAGGAGCCCCGTGGAATTAACTGTGCCGCACCTTGCGCCGAGCCGGACTCATCGTGGCGGTCCCCCTGCAGTTGCCGCCTTGCCTCGCCACGATCTGCTGTTTTTCAACGGACTCGGCGGATTCACCCCTGACGGCCGCGAGTACATTATTACAACCACGCATGATCAGGTGACGCCGGCCCCATGGGTGAATGTCCTGGCGAATCCGCACTTCGGAACCATTGTTTCGGAGAGCGGCTCTGCCTACACCTGGGCCGAGAATGCCCACGAGTTTCGCCTCACTCCCTGGTATAACGATCCTGTTAGTGATACGAGCGGAGAAGCGTTCTACCTCCGCGATGAAGAGCGCGGCCACTTCTGGTCTCCGATGCCGCTGCCCAGTCGTGGGGCGCAGCCTTACGTCACCCGGCACGGATTCGGCTATAGCGTTTTCGAGCACATAGAGCGCGGCATTCGCTCCGAGGTATGGGTTTACGTGGCCATGGACGCATCAATCAAGTTTACGGTATTGAAGGTAAGAAACGAGTCGGGTCGACCACGCCGGCTCTCTACTACCGGATATGCGGAATGGGTTCTGGGAGATCTGCGGCCCAAGACAACCATGCATGTGATCACCGAAATTGACCCCGTGAGCGGTGCGCTTTTCGCGCGGAACCCTTACAATACAGAGTTCCCCGACCGTACTGCCTTTTTTGATGTGGACGAAGCAACCCGGACGGTAAGCGGCGACCGGACTGAATTCCTGGGACGTAATGGCACGCTCGCGAGTCCGGCCGGGATGACCCGGTTGCGGCTCTCCGGCAGGGTGGGGGTGGCACTGGACCCCTGCGCCGCGATCCAGGTTTCTTTTGAACTGGCCGATGGGCAGGAACGTGAAATCGTCTTCAGGCTCGGCGTAGGGCGGGATGCCGATGACGCCAGCAACCTGGTGCATCGCTTCCGGGGATCTGCCGCCGCGCGTGGCGCGCTCGAAGAGGTCTGGCAATACTGGCAGCACACACTCGGCGCAGTGAACGTGGAAACACCCGACCAGTCTCTCAACATGTTGACCAACGGCTGGCTCCTGTACCAGACGCTGGCATGCCGCCTGTGGGCGCGCAGCGGTTACTACCAGTCTGGGGGCGCCTTCGGTTTTCGCGATCAGTTGCAGGACGTAATGGCGCTCATCCATACCGAGCCGCGCCTTGTGCGTGAGCACCTTCTTCTTGCCGCAGGCCGTCAGTTCTCCGAGGGTGATGTACAGCACTGGTGGCATCCTTCTCAAGGCCGTGGGGTGCGCACACACTGTTCCGACGATTATCTCTGGCTGCCCTGGGCAATGTGCCGTTACGTCCGGAGCACCGGGGATTATGGTGTATTGGGTGAGACCATCCACTTCCTTCATGGCCGCCCGATAAACGCGAATGAAGATTCCTATTACGATCTGCCCGGCCGGTCTCAAGAAGCGGCCAGTTTGTATGAACACTGTGTAAGAGCTATCCTGAGAGGTCTCAGCTATGGCGAACACGGATTGCCGCTCATGGGCTCTGGCGACTGGAACGACGGCATGAACATGGTGGGCGCAGAGGGGAAAGGCGAAAGCGTCTGGCTGGGCTTTTTCCTGTATGATGTGCTTATTCAATTCACTGAGGTTGCCCGCATGCGTGGCGATCTGCCCTTCGCCGAACGGTGCGAGGCGGAGGCGGATAAGATGCGCCGGAACATCGAGCAGCATGGCTGGGATGGTGGGTGGTACCGCCGCGCTTACTTCGACGACGGCTCACCGCTTGGGTCGATGAGTAACCCCGAATGCCGGATTGATTCGATTGCGCAAAGCTGGTCTGTTCTCTCCGGTGCAGGCGATGCCGAACGCGCGCGCATGGCCATGGCGGCGGCGGGTCAGCGCCTTATCCACCGGGACCAGGCGCTGGTCCAACTTTTAGACCCGCCATTCGACACGTCTGATTTAAATCCCGGCTACATTAAGGGATACGTCCCTGGCGTACGGGAGAATGGCGGGCAATACACCCATGGGGCGATCTGGATGGCGATGGCCTTCGCAAAATTGGGCGACAGCCGGCGCGCATGGGAACTGATGGCCATGATCAACCCGATGAACCATGGGAGATCTCCTGGGTCGATTGCGACATACAAAGTGGAACCCTACGTCGTTGCGGCCGACGTCTATGCACTTTCGCCGCACACCGGCCGTGGCGGATGGACGTGGTACACCGGCTCTGCCGGCTGGATGTACCGGCTGATCGTGGAATCACTCCTGGGGCTGAGGCTTACGGTGGATAGACTGAGTTTCGCACCGCTACTCCCGGCGGATTGGGAGGGCTTCATGGTGCACTACCGGTATCGGGAAACGGTCTACCACATCACCGTTCTACGCGGGCAGGTTGGCGATGGCGTAACGAGTGTGACTATCGACGGCGCCCCGCAACAGGATACAACGATTACCCTTGT
>JAGVEK010000272.1 GCA_020058315.1 Candidatus Zixiibacteriota bacterium | reverse complement strand
CGCAACATGTGCTAAAGTACGTCACAATGCTTGTTCATCAAGGAGGCAAACCGATGTCCAAAGACTCTGTCGCCGACATGACCTTCCTCACTTCCGCCGAGGTGGCCGAGAAGCTGCAACTTAATCAGCAGGTCGTGGTGCGCAAGCTCCAGACCGGGGAGATACCAGGGTACAAGATCGGCAAGGACTGGCGTGTGGCTTCCCACCAGCTTCTGGCATGGCTCGAGTCCCGCTCGAATCAAAACAAACCCACCATGCGCAGCAAGACCGAACGCGCATTCTTCAAAGATGGCAAGCTGGTCGACATCCCTGCGCAACGGAAGAAGCGGACATTCGTTCTGGAGCGATTGCTCGAAGAATTCGAACCGGGCAAAGTCTACACCGAACCGGAGGTCAATTCGATCCTGCGCCGCTTCCATTCTGATGTCTGCACGCTCCGCCGCGAGTTCATCATGGAGGGAATGATGGTGCGCTCAGCCGGGAAGTACACGCGGGCGATGTCGTATCTCCCCCGGCCGGAGGGGACAGCGCGGTAGAATTCGACGATAGATGAGTCTTCCCGATGGCCCCGTGCGGTGCCATGGGTCTTCAGACCCGTGCCTTCCCGCGCGGCTCCAAAGAGCAGTGGCACCGGCGATTTCGATGACTGCAAAGTCACCCCTACTGCTGATCTCCAAACAGCCGCAGCCGCAGCATGTTCAGCCCCGCCTGCGCCGCGCGCGCGCGGATCATCTCGCGATTGCCCATGAGGCGAACCTCACGCGCCGTGGTTTCGGCGCCTTTCAGCGCTATTGCCAGCCACACAAGCCCGATTGGTTTCTCGGGCGTTCCGCCATCCGGTCCGGCGATCCCCGTGACGGAGATTGAGCAATCGGTGTGCGACCGTGCCAGCGCTCCCTCAGCCATCGCACGCGCGACCGGCTCAGAAACGGCACCATGCTTCTCGATCAGCAGGGGATCCACACCGAGAAGCTCAGTCTTAGCGCGGTTGGCATAGACCACATATCCCGAGACGACATACGAGGACGCCCCTGGCACATCAGTCAGTCGTTTGGCCAGCAGCCCGCCGGTGCACGACTCGGCGGCAGAGATAGTCATCTGCTTGTCCCGCAGCAGTTGCCCGACCACTTCCTCCAAACCGGTATCGTGCTCAGCATAGAGAGCGTCTTCGAGCCGCGGACGGACCAAGCCCGCGAACCGCTCCAGCGCGACCTGCGCGTCGGCACCACGCGCGGAGAAACGCAGCTTGACTCCCAGTTCGGATGGAAGAAACGCGACAGAGATATCAGGATGATCGTGGATCAACAGTTCCAAAGCGGCATACAGACGCGACTCCGGCCAGCCGGTGGTCGACCAAGTGTGCGAATGAATCGCTGTTTTCACCTGCGCGGCGATCTTGGGAACGATGTGGGTGGAGATCATGGGCCGCATCTCGCGCGGCACCCCCGGCACGGCCGCCAGCCACTTGCCGCCATCGTTGAGGAGAATCCCAACCGCGGTGCCCAGCTCGTTCGGAACGAATTCCGCATCGGCGGGCTGCACCGCCTGGGTGTCAAGATACGGACCAGGCTCCCGGCCCAGACGCGCGTACCGTTCCTTGAGGAGTGTGAGTATCTCGTCGCGGAACACCAGCGTCCGGTTGAACACACGGGCAATCGCCTTCTTCGTGATATCGTCATTGGTGGGACCAAGTCCGCCGGAGACGATTACCCAATCGGCGCGGCCCAGCGATTCGCGAATGGCCGCAACGATTGTGTCGTGATCATCCGGAATGCTGATCTGACGCGAGAGTGCCACACCCGCCAGTGCGAGCTGCTCACCAATGTACCGCGCGTTGGTGTTGAGCGTGTGGCCCGACAGCAGCTCGGCGCCGATCGTGATCAGTTCGACCGTCATACCCCAAACCATCCGGGCCAGATGGCGACCAGGATTCGCACGGCAACGTTCGTGTACACTCCCGCCCCGAGGTCATCCGCCGTCACCCCCCAACCACCCGGCAAATTCTCCAAACGACGGCATGGGTACGGCTTGGCCACGTCAAACACTCGGAAGAGCAGATAGACCGGTATCATCGTGTGCCAATGCGCCGGCAATCCAAGAAAACACACAAACAAACCGGCAAACTCATCGATGACAATCCGCCCCGAATCCCCTCCGAAGACCTGTTCGGCTTCTCCGGAGACATAGATCGAAGCCGCGATCATCCCGAGTGTGCTGATGATGTACAGCCAGGGATCCCCCAGCCGCCACACTGCCCAAGCCAGCGCCACACCCGGTATTGATCCCCAGCTCCCCGAGTACGGGCGGATGAAGCCACTCCCCAGACCGGTCGCCAAGAGGGCAGTCACTGGCCGTGTCGTCCAGTGGGCAGTCCCACCCAATCCCTTGACCCGCTTGGTGGGTGCAGCAGGGTTGGAAGTCACGGTCATCGGATCACGTTCTTCAATAGGGCCGCGTGCCTGACAAGATAGTCGATGCCCGTTGCCACTGTGACGATCAACGTGATTCCCATCATGACGTCGAACACAAGGAACGTTTTCTGGCTCTCAAAAATCGCCCACTCATACCCCAGCGGGACCAGCATGGCCTTGAGATACACAAACAAGAGGATCACGCTGATGGTCAGCATCTGCAGAAAGGTCTTGATGCGCGCCCAAAACGACGGCACGATCAGCATTCCGCGATAGACGGCGATCGATCGCATACCGGTGATCAGGAATTCCCGTCCAATGATTACGATGACCATCCACCCCCGCACGTACCCGAGCGCGACCAGCGAGATCAACGCCGTCGAAGCCAGGATCTTGTCCGCCAGCGGGTCCATGAACTTCCCAAAACCGGTGGTCCGCCCGCTCTTCCGCGCAAAGTAGCCATCGCCGAGGTCGGTCAGCGCGGCAACCACAAATACAACCAGAGACGCAAACTTCGCGCGCGTGTCATCGATCAGAATCAAAGCCAGGAAGACCGGCGAAAGTGCGATGCGGGCAATGGTCAGTTTGTTGGGCAGGTTCATGGCCGGTTTCCGGTCGCTTCCGCTTGAGGGTCCGCCATGCATGTTACCATGCCGCTTCACACGATGTCAATGCGGCTATTGCGCCTGACCGCCCGGCAGGCGGGCCCCCGGAGCGTTCCCGCGTGATTCCGGCGCCGGGACGACTCAGATTCCTTGACATGGTGTGCTCGGTGCTTCAGACTGACGGCTGATGGAGACACGACCACAGCCCCCACCCGAGTTTGACTGGCACGCCGAGCAGACGGGACAGCGACGGGAGTTGGTTCGATTCGACTCTGAGCTGGATCGCGCGCTGGTGATGAAGAGCAGGACTCCCGCCGGACGCAACGCGGCGGCACTACTGCGCGAGCACTGGGAACGATTGAAGCGGCGGGTCGACGGGCGGTGGGCCAGGTCGGTCGAGGTCTGGGACAGACAGATCGAGCACGCTGAACGCATGCGACGGGAACGGGACCGGTTGCTGGCCCTGGTTGAATTCGAGGAGCGGCTCGCCGCCGAGGCCGACCTGGAAACGGCGATGAAGCACATGCTCCGATGCCTGGTGCGGTCGATTCCATGTGATGGTGCCTTTGTTGCAGTCTACGAATCCTCGGGACAGGCCCGACGCATGGGGACCGAACGCGGACACGGCCGGACATGGCCACCCACGGCGGATCAGGAGTTAACCGAAGTCCTGTCTGCAGGTGCACGAGGAGGCCAGCGCATCATAATTGAGGGTCGTCCCGTCGGCACCGGGCCGAGAGAGCGCGGGCGAATATCACACTGGCTCGCAATTCGGATCGATCATGCCGACCAGGTCTACGGGGCGGTGATCGCCGGCCGACCGGTCATGGATGCGGGTTTCGGAACTGATGAAGCCGCAGCCGTGGCGGCCATCACCGCAAGGCTGGGACGGTATCTTTCGGCAAAAGTCGGCATTGCCGCACGGCCGGTGCTGGAAGCCGGCCCCAAACCTGAGGGGTTCGAGCATCTCGCCGGGCAGGCACCCGCGTTTCGCAAAGCCGTTGCCCTGGCGGCGAACTACGCGGTCAGCGAAACACCCATTCTGATTGAAGGTGAACCCGGAAGCGGACGCAGGACGCTCGCGCGAGCGATCCATCTGCGATCTTCTCGCGCGGGAAAACCCTTCGTCACAGTGGCCGCCGCCAACCTCCCGGAAGATGTGATTGTTCGTTCGCTGTTCGGAGCCAGAACTGCCGGCACGGATGGCACAATTGATGAGCGGCCCGGTGATCTCGAATTGGCCGATGGAGGCACTCTCTTCCTCGACGAGATCACCGCATTGGGCCCAGTGACACAAGTCCGGCTGCTGCGCTTCCTGCAGGAGGGTACATTTGAGCGTGAAGGAGATCGAACGCCGCGACGGACGAATGTGCGTCTCGTTCTCGCAACCACCGCCGACCTGGATCGGGCGGTGTCCTCAGGGACATTCCGGCCTGACTTGTACTACCCAATCACCGTTGCCCGCGTGCCCGTTCCCCCGCTGCGAGAGCGCGGGGCCGACATCTTGGAGCTGGCACGACGGTTCGCCCAGACCGCCGCGCGGAAGGCAGGACGAAGTGTCGAGGGCATCGATATCGAGGCCGCCCGCATCCTCGCAGCGGGCACCTACCCTGGCAATGTGGGACAACTGGCACAGATCGTGGAACGCGCCGTGCTCCTGGCAAAAGGACCGCTGATCACAACGGCTGATCTCCCAGCAGCGATGCCGACCACGATCGCTCCGACGCCCTCGCCGGACTCGTCGTCCTGGGTTACCGACGCGGCCACTTGGGTCCGCTCAGCGGCGACGGCTGGCAAGAGTGGTGATTACAGTCAATTGAAACGGGCCAAGAAGAGCGCCGTCTCGTCGGTCGAACGTGCGTTTGTCGAAGCGGTTGTGAGTAATGTTGGGCACAACTGGGCCCGGGCGGCGCGCCATTGCGGGATTCATCGCGCCCAGTGGCAACGGCTGCTGCGTGTCTTGCCGCCCGGAATGGTACGCCCCGCTCGTGAAGATATTCACAATACGAGTGGGCCGACAATAAGCGATACATGATTGTTACATCAGTATCTACGATGTAACATCGAAGTCTTCTCCCTTGGACAGTGGCCGATTACCCATATCAGAGGCTGCGTTGTAACACAATTGTTCCACGCGATACCCCCACCAAAAAAAGCACCCTAAAAACCCCTTGCCTAACTCGTTGGTACTTCATATCCCTTGTCCGTCGGCCGATAACTAAATGACGGCACGACAACAAGATCGGAAGGAATGGGGAGATTGGGAAATTGTTCACAATGTAACGAGGCAAACAGGACCCGTTTGTGACCAGAACCGCCGCCACCGCCGACGAGATCTACCGGGCCGCCATCGAAACGGCCGGGCACCTGGGTGCTCCGGTCGAACGCGGGGCCGCCTTGCGGGCTCTGACCTATGAACTCGAAGCCCGGCGTCTGACAGTGACCCTGTTGAACGATGATCGCGGTGCGGGAGTCGAGCCTGGTGTCCTCGTTGTTCAGGGAACCGACGGGGTCTTGGTCGACACTGGCGAAGCCAGGGGGGCCGAGGTTGACCTGGGGGGAATGCTGCGCAGGCATCAGTGGCGTTATGCGCACTCGGTCGTCTTCGGCTCCGACTCCGTCACGATCAAGACCGTCGGCACGTGAGTCCGGTCACTCGCAATGAGATGTGGTACGTTCCTTTTGGATATGCCGTGTAACGAATCACCAATGGCCCTCAACAAGCAGCTAAGGAGGAGGTGAAAAAGAATGCCGGTGAAAAAGTCAACCAAGAAGACCACCAAGAAGCCTGCGAAGAAGACCGCGAAGAAGACCGCAAAGAAGAAAGCGGTTAAGAAGGCGGGATCGACCCGCAAGACCGCGCGCAAGGCTACTACCCGCCGCACCACGAAGCGGATGGTCGCGTAAGTTATCCGACGCCCCAATGGGGCGCGCAGCTCCGAACCGGCCGGCGAAGGACCGTCGGCCGGTTCTTCTTTGGGATCTGGCACATCGAAGCCTTCAGGGCCCCATTGCGATCGGGGGCGCTTCGCACTTCATGTCTAGCGGCCAACTTCTTATACTCCCATCATGCGCGCGTTCATCGCCATCAACCTCCCTGTGAGCGTCAGGCAGGATCTCGGCGAGATCGTCGCGCGCATCCGCCACGCGGGTCCGCCTGCCCGGTGGGTGCCGCCCGAGAACCTGCACGTAACGATCAAATTCCTCGACGAGATTCACCAGGAGCAGATTCGTCCCATCCTCGGCGCGCTGACTCTTGCAACCGGAGATCACCATCCATTTGAGTTGCGTTTGGGTGGGTTCGGCTTCTTCCCCAATGAGAGGAAGGCGCGCATCTTCTGGACTGGCATTGAATCCGGTTTCGACACTCTGAAATCTCTCGCGCGGGACATCGACCATCAGACCGCCGCCCTCGGTTTCTCGCTGGAAACACGCCCCTTCTCCGCTCACATCACGCTGGCACGGCTGCGTGAGCCGGGACCGGCCGACCGGCTGGCCAAGGCCGCAGCTCACATTCCGTATCTATCGCAGATGATCCCGGTCGCGCAAATCGACCTGATGCGCTCGGTTCTTTCTCCCCAAGGCGCATCTTATTCTGTCGTTGATTCTGTTCCCTTACGATAGAACGATCGCCCCTTCGTTCGACCGCCACGCAGGAGAGGACAATGGGTCGAACACTCCTTGCCCGAAAGCTGCATGGACATCAGTCGTCTGGCGGGAGATCTCTCGCAGACACTCGAATGCCCCACGCTCCTGTCCGCACCTCGGCCCAGGCAAGGGGCTTTCAGCCCCTTGGCATAACCGAAAGGCAGACAAACGATTGATGACCAGCCGCTCAGGACTTATGAGGGGAGTGAACATTTGTTCACTTTCCGCTTGCGCCCATGTTTGTCGGGTTATATACTGTGCCGCCAGGGACTGTTTGTGGCAACCGATGCAGAAGATCAACCATCAGAGGACCGCCCCCTCGGCATGTGGGGATCGGGTCAGATAAAGGAATCGGCAATGGCGAAGACCAATGTACCACCAACTCCTCCCCCGCCGGAGAACGGCCGGAAACGCGCTCTCGAATCAGCGGTGATGCAAATCGAACGTCAATTCGGCAAGGGATCCATCATGCGTCTGGGCGGCGAAACCCGGGATAATTCGGTCGACACCATTTCGACCGGTTCCATCTCGCTCGACCACGCGCTTGGCATTGGCGGGGTCCCGCGCGGACGGGTCATCGAAATCTTCGGGCCCGAATCGTCTGGCAAGACAACGCTGGCACTCTCGATCATCGCCGAAGCACAGAAGCTCGGCGGGAATGCGGCCTTCATCGATGCCGAGCACGCACTTGACGCCGCGTATGCCGGCAAATTGGGAGTGGATCTGGAGAATCTTCTGATCTCCCAGCCCGACACGGGCGAACAGGCATTGGAGATCACCGAGACACTGGTGCGTTCCGGTGCGATTGATGTCGTGGTGATCGACTCGGTGGCAGCCCTGGTGCCGCGCGCCGAAATTGAAGGCGAGATGGGTGACCCGCAAATGGGTCTTCAGGCAAGGCTGATGTCGCAGGCCCTCCGCAAACTGACGGCCAACATTTCCAAGTCCCGGACATGCGTCATCTTCATCAACCAGATCCGCATGAAGATCGGCGTGATGTTCGGCAACCCCGAGACCACAACCGGCGGCCACGCGCTGAAGTTCTACGCCACCGTGCGCCTCGACATCCGCAAGATCGCAGCGATCAAAGATGCCGAGCTCGTCAAGGGCGCCCGCACTCGCGTGCGTGTTGTGAAGAACAAAGTGGCGCCACCGTTCAGAGATGCCGAGTTCGACATCATCTATGGCGAAGGAATCTCGAAATCCGGTGACATTCTCGACCTGGCCTCTAAGGAAGGAGTCGTCGAGAAATCCGGCTCCTGGTTCTCCTACGGCGACCTGCGCATCGGCCAGGGGCGCGAAAGCGCGCGGCAGTATCTGCTGGAGAATCCGGAGATGTACATCGAGATCGACAGCAAGCTGCGCGAGAAGCTCGGACTGTCACGACAGGTAGGCCCCGGCGCGGCGCCCGAGCCGGAAGTGGTCAAGACAGGGAAGTGAGGGGGTGTCGAGGGGCACCATTGGTCG
>JAGVEK010000081.1 GCA_020058315.1 Candidatus Zixiibacteriota bacterium | reverse complement strand
TCCTCGAAATCCCAGCACCAGCCGTAGTTGGGGGCCAGGTTCTCCCTCTCACTGACATAGCTGCGCCCCAGAAGAAGCGGCAGTCCCCGGGTGGCCACGGCCAGGTCCACAAAGTGATGGTAGAAATAGCCGTTGACTTGGCTAACAGAAATGTCGATCGGACTGGTGTGATTCACGTTGTCGGTAGCGCAACTCACCCCTTTGAAGGGGTAGGCCTTTTTGCCTCGGTTATCGTTGGCCGTGTCGACCATAACAACGGGCGGATTGGTAGGAGGATAGGAGCTCATGATTTGTTGTTGGGGGTCCAGGCCAAACATCGAGCCAGGACCGCCCAGGGAAAAGTTGTCGATAAAGTTCCAGTAAGCCGGAGCGATCACACTGTTGTTGGGCGGCAGTTGCGTCTTGACCGGCGCGTTCCCTGTCGGAATCTCAATGGTGTAGGAAATGTCAATAAACGCGTATCCTTTAGGCCAGTTTCGACAGCCATCGTCCAGGGTGAAGCGGCGTAGAAGTTGTCGCTGCCCGGTGCTGTCGTGGACCAGATAAATGGGACCTTCCAGCTGGCGGCATAATCCAAAACTATCCACCGCGATCATGCGCAGGCTCTGGCCTCGTCGGGCCTGAAAGTTCGGTTTGATGTAGGTAGTAACTCCGTCCGCATCCGCGTAGACCGGCTCTTCCTGGTTGTCCAGGTAGAGATAGAGATCGTCATCGACTGCAAAGAACCCGCTATTATGGTCGGTCTCCAGGTGATAGTTGTCTCCGCCGGCAGCCAGAGGCGCCACCGCAAAGGCATTCTGCTGAGTGGCAGTGGCCTGGGTGCGCAAAGGGCGCAGTTGGGGGGCGTCAGAAGAGAGCAAACTCATCGTCAATTCGGGAATCACCCGGGTTCCCGGACGAACTCTATCTCCCGTGCTGTCCGTTCGCCCATCCCACTTCTGCAAGAAAGTGCGCACGGGGGTAGCGGAATCGGCCAGAAACACGCCGTTGAATTCAGCCAGGGCCGGGCCTTGCCCGGGACTTCGCAGCGCCAGGTGCCAACCCATATCGCCTGGATTCCAGTCGGTGGGAAAGGTAGCGACCTGAATCTGGTAAGCGATTTCACCGTCATTGAGGTAGGTGTTACCGGCGGGTGTGATGACGCGTGAAAGAATACTGCGAACATCGAAGGATTGAAGGGGTTGCGCGTGGTGATTTCGTTTCTCGCGAAATTTCCACGAGCCGTATTGCTCCAGGCCAGGGCCGCCTTGCATCAGCAGACTTGGCAGGCGGCCGTCGGAACTCACCACACTATACACGTGTCCGTGAGGATACAGAGAGTCGAAGATTTTTCGGGTTACGGTGGAATGAACGCCGTCGGACTCATAATCCAGGGTCAGGCTTTGGAGGCTGTGCTGGCTGGTCGCATTCAGGCGAATCTTGGGCGCGACATAGCTCCATTCAATCGAAGTGGACTGGCGTCCGTGGTGATCGGGGGCGGCGGGAACGTAGGTTTTTTGATAGTGAATGGATTCATCGTCGGTGTAGGCTGCCACACCGTCGTCCAACTCCGAGAAGCCGGCCGCAGTGCGCCGCGAAAACCCTTCGTGCTCCGCCACCGGAGGGGCGAACACGCAAAAGACTTTGTCTTCGATGAGCTGGCCGTTGCGGTGAATCTTGACATGCCAGTCCCCCGTGTCGCGAGCGGCTATGCTGAAGTGGGGTCGCAGAAAACAGAGCTTGGTAGCCTCTTTTCTAGAGAATATCTTACGTCCTGATTTCCCCCTGGCGTCCCAGGTGCGGATTTCCAGCTTGTAACTCGCTTTGAGGTCTGAGGGCGAGGTGCCTTCGGCGGTGTAGCGCCACTCCATCGACGCGGCTGTGTTCCGGGATGTGCGATTGTTGTTTTGGTTCGGCCCGGTGATATCGAACGTCAGGACTTCTCGTGACCCAAGATTGTCGAAGCGTTGCGTGAAGTGGGTCAGGTAGTCCGTGACAAAGACTTCGTGCGCCCCATTGATGAATTGTGGTTTGAGGAAATTCCCGTTCGCGTGCGTTTGCCGCGCGACTTCAAAGGGGGGATACACCTGTCTGGGGTCGGCCATCAGTACAGCCATCTCGGAAGGTCCTGTGCCAGAGGTAACGTTGCCGCACCCGCAATTGTCTTCATCCACCGCCGTGGGCTCAATCAGTGCGGGCGTGCCCGAAGCCTCTGGAGTGGGGCTGCTGGTCGGAGACACTTTGTGCCCGTCGCCCTGCTCGGAATCGGACTGTGCCGTGTTGGGAAAGAGGCTGGTGTCCGCTCCCTGTGGCAAATCCCCCAAATGCGGAGCGGCTTTCTGCAAAATCCCCTGCAGTAGCGGGTCCATTTTCGACTTGGAATGGCGCCTCGCCTGAGGGTACGAAGGTTTCCCCGGGATTTTGGGCTGCGGGTCAGGCAAAGCGAAGGCCGGTGCGACAATTTCCAGGAAAATGCTCAAAATCAAGGTCAGGCTTATCCGCCTGGCTACCAGGATGCGCCGACCTTTGAGGTGGGGCGACGTGTCATAGGCCGGGTCGTTGGTCAGACGGGTGAGTTTCTTGGTGCGCAGTTCTATTTTGTAAATCTCAGGGTTGCCATCCCGGCTGCTCATAAAAACCAGGGACTGGCCGTCGGTCGAGGGAGCGGCGTTCCAGCCCTCGCTTTCGGGCACCAGAACCTCTTCGCTGCCGTTGCTGAAGCGTCGTACGATGGACGAAGTATCGCGACAGACTAGCAGGCTCTTGCCGTCCGGGAACCAGGCGGGGGCTCCTTCCTGGTGGCTGTTACGGCTCAGGTTCACCCAGGCGTGGGTGGCAAACGTATAAACGAAGACCTGGGACACCCCGTTCTCCTGGGAAGTGAAGGCGAGACGCTGCTGATCTGGCGAGAAACTTGGCTCTCCCGCTCCCTCGGGGTGCTCAAAGAGCAGGCTGGCCGGTTCCTTGGAACCCAGTTTCTTCAGGAATATCTGATTTTTGCCCTGGTGGGCGGCGACAAAAGCCAACTGCTGGCCATCGGGGCTGAGCGAGTATTCGCCTCGTCCGATATGTTCGGCCATGGGAATGACCTCGGGGAAATCCTCGGCGCTTTGATACAGGCTATCTTGACTGCGATAGGCCAGCGAGCGGACTTCCTTGCGGCGCTCGGTGACCAACGTAAAGGCCGCACCGCGGGGACCGCTGACCTTCATCTTGATTTTTAAAAAGGCATCGTCTTCCTGGACATCGACCGCCCACCGGTAGTCTTGATGGGGTGGTTCAAAGGAACCCTGCCCGGACCCGGGTTTTGATTCGGCCAACAGCGATTCGAGACGCTGCTGACCCAGAAAAACGGCGCGGGTTTGGGTTTGCTGACGTTGCGTCCCGAGCAGTGCCCAGTGCAAAACCCCCAGAGCGGTGACCAGGGTCAGGGCAAAGAGAGCCATGGCCATCAAGATTTCACCCAGCGTGAATCCTCGTCTCTTCGTCATCGGTGCACCCCACGCAAAGAGACGGCGGTTTGCACCGGGCTCTGACCCGCCACC
>JAGVEK010000569.1 GCA_020058315.1 Candidatus Zixiibacteriota bacterium | reverse complement strand
GGTGTCGGGGAAGATGAGGTCTAGTGAGACCTGCCCGTACGCGACGCCGGTGACCGCAAGCAGAACAGTGATTGTCATTATGGCCGAGTTGCGCGTCCTATTTGTCATCGAGTTCCTCCGTGAAAGGGGATCGGTACCTTGCGGATACGGCTTTGTGGCGGCGGGAGTTTCAGGGGAATGGCGCGCAAGTCACCGCCACCATTGTCGTGCAAATGTGCATTTGGAATGCACGATTGCAGCGGCCAAACTGCTCCCGACCAAACACGCCGCACCCTACGCGGAAACAATCCGTTCCGCAACGAATTGCGCGATATCCTTCACTTGGATATCATCGCTGCGCCCCAGATCGCTGCTCGCGTCGCGCACCATGATCTGACAGAATGGACAGGCGACCGCGACCTGAGTGGCGTCGGTGCGCAGCAACTCTTCGGTGCGCTCGCGGTTGATGCGTTTGCCCTGGGTCTCTTCAGCGAAAATCATCGCGCCGCCGGCGCCGCAGCAGAATGATTTCTCGCGCGTGCGTTCGGGTTCGAGTGGTGATGTCCCTAGCGCTTCGCGCATCAGATGGCGCGGAGTCGTGATGTCGCTTCTCTGACCGTAACGCGACAGATAGCAGGGGTCATGATAGACGACTTTCGCGGCGGAGGACGAGCGGGCGTTCGCGGAGCTGCTATCGAGCTTGATCTTTCCGGAAGCGATCAATTCATCAATGAGATGCGCATGGTGGATGATCTGGACATCCGGGTCCAGACCGAAGTCCTTGTACTCCGAGATTGTGCGCACGCAGTGGGGGCAGGTGGCAACAATCTTCTTCACGCCAGCGGATTTGAACAGCTCGATATTGGCGTTCGCCAGCTCCGTGAAAAGGTATTCGTTTCCGGCGCGGCGCGCCGCATCGCCGGTACAACGCTCATCAGCAAGCACGCCGTACGAGACGCCCGCTGTGTCGAGAATCTTCTTGAACGCCAGCGACACCTTCTGGTACTGGACATCGAATCGCGCCAGGCAGCCCATCCAGTACAACCACTCGTGACCGTCAAACTTCGGGTAGTCGTTGGCGCTGATGAACTCGTGGGCCTGCGGCGTAGGATAAGCCCATGGATTCTGCAGGCGCTCAAGATTACCGAAGAAGGTGTTGAAGGTGTGGGGGACTTTCCCTTCGGCAGTCAGTCCCCGGCGCGTTTCGATGATCGGGACGACCTGATCGATCCCCACCGGGCATTGGTAGGTGCACGCGCCGCACGTGGTGCATTGCCAGAGGATTTCCTCTTCGATAGTCGCGCTCACAATTGGCTGCCCGGGGTTCTTGAGGAAACCATCACGGAGATCGAGCATCAACTTCTTTGGATCAAGGAGTTTCCCGGTCGAACGCGCCGGGCAGTTGTCATAACAGCGGCCACATTCGACACAGGTGAATGCGCCCAGCGCGGTGTGGGCAGACAAGTCGGACAGTTTGACCGCCCCGAATTCCTCCTTCTCGAAATCCAGAGGGCCAATCTTCGCCAACTCCAAATCCTTGAGGAACGTGGTGACTGGAGACAGCACCAGGTGCAAGTGTTTCGTCCGCGGGATCAGGGCCATGAACGCGAGAATCGTGAGTGCGTGGATCCACCAATTGATTCGGGCAGCGGCGGTTGCTGGATCACGGAACACGTACAGGTCGAGCAGGTAGGTGACCATCAGGATCTCGATGAACAGCGCGACAATCCCTGACTCGATCTTGATCGTCCCCAGTCCCGCCGGTCGCGTGATGTAGCGCCGTAGCGCCAGACCCGTGATGCCGATGATCACGGCCACGGCGAGGACCGCCACCGCTGTTGTGATGAACGCCCGCACGAGGCCATGGCCGAGGAACGTGCCACCGTATCCCCGGACGAAATGGTCAATCGTTACTGGGATGAAGGCGAGGAATCCCCAGAAGACCAACGCGTGCATCGTGCCGGCAAACGGCCGCTGGACGATGATCTTGTCCTGGAGCAACACCTCGCTGATGAAACGCGTGATGCGCCGCCCGATCTGATCGATGTGGAATCCGCGGGTTGTCGCATGGATCCGTCGCAAGCGAAACCACACCGGCTGGATGAACAGGTACAACCCGGCCAATACGGCAATGGTCAGGATGATGCGTTCGATGGTCACCATTTGTCCTCTGCGCTGGCGGGAACGCCGCCCGGAGCCAGAAGCCAGCCACCCAAGAAGGTCGGCAAGGGGCTAAAGCCCCTTGTCCGCCCACCTGAGAGAATACGCCACCCCTACCCCTCGATCAGACGGAAGCCGATGCGAACCATCGCCTGATACTCGGTGATTTTCCCCTCTTTCAGTCCGCCGCGCATCTCCTTGACCTCAAACCATGCGAGACCGGTGAGGGTCTTCGCTGCTTCAGTCACAGCATTCTGGATGGCATCCTGATAGCTCTTCGCGGAGCATCCCACAACCTCAATGACTTTGTAGACCTTATCCATGGCTGTCCTCCTTTGCCGGGGGGGAAGTTACGTTCACAGGGGTGTGTGTGACAAGCACCGCTGGATGTGAGGTGGATGAGAGTTCAAAACATTGTCATTCCAAGGTGTTAGAAGAACAAGGGGCTGAACGCCCCTTGCCCGTGCCAGCGGCGAGGGGGAAAGGGTCGTGCACATCGTCTACAGGTATTTCAATACCAGATCGAAATCGGGCAGCCGGCCGATCGGCATGGCCCCGTCGGCCACCGCGCGCCGTGAAGCTTCGCTGCTGTCAGCAGCTACGATGAATGTCGGACGCGCGAGATCGCGTCCTTGGCGGACCGCTTCCATCGTCCCCGATTCGGGAGCGTGCACACGAACAACAACAACGGCGTCGGACAAGGCAACGATCATCCGGTTGCGGTAGACCAGACGTGATTTGGTCAAGGGTGTGCGCGGCGGATGCTCGGAAATCAATGCTCCTTGATGCTCGATCTGCTCTGCAAGTCCGCGATGCTCGGGCGGGTAGATGTTCTCAAACCCGCTGCCCAGCACTGCGACGGTCTGGCCACCGCCCGCCAAGGCCCCAGTGTGGCCGCCTCCATCAATGCCGCGTGCCATTCCGGAGACCACAATGACGCCCCGTAGCGCCAGCGCCTTTCCCCAGGTGACTGCTTCGGCGATTCCCTCCGCATCCGCGTGATGCGACCCCACGACGGCAACCGCCGTCTGTGTCTCCTCCGGCATCCGACCACGCACATAGACGATCGTCGGAGGATCGGGGAGATGACGCAGGCGGTCGGGATAATCGTCATCGAGGATTGACAATGGCGTTGTTCCGCCTTCGATAATCATCTCGAGTTCTTCAGCCAGTGCGTCAGTCAGTCCGCGAGCTTGGACCAGGCGTTCCGTTCCCGCTTCACTCAGATGGGCAACCTCCGCCACTTCCTCCACACCGGTATCCCAGATGGCCTCCGGATTGCCATAATGGGTCAGAAGGGTGGCGACCGTCTTCGGACCCAGACGTGCCTCTGAAGACAGAGCGAAGAGGATGATCAAGTCACGGTTAATGGTCATCGGTCATCTCAACCAGGCGAAGCGCACAACCTCAGCGTGACTGCGCCGTAGCAGCCGCGCCAGTGTGGTCAAGGTACGACCCTGGTGGTAACGCCAGTCAATCAGCAAGACGCGCTGGGATTGCAGATTGACGCCGGCATCCCCGTTGACCCGGAACATCGCGCTCAGGGTCAGCTTCGGATGGGGGATGTCGTCTGGATGGACATGAAACGGACATGCGGCTTCGAACAAGCCGGGGACGAATCCCGCATCGAGAGACTGCGCCAGTCGCGTGCCCAGCCAGTGGAGAACTGGCACGGGAGTGTAAATGGTTGGCGGAGGCACAATCGTGATGATGCCCGGATCATTGCCGTGGCAAAGTAACCGCAGAAAGCGCGCCGCAACGTCGGCGAGCCTCCAGCCGCAATCATATTCTTCGTTGCATTCGAAGCGGAATGCTTGTGCGCCGATGACCGTCCGGCGGCCATGCCACGCGGGCAGACTCTCGTTATCCAGGATCCAGGCGGGTCCAGCGTCGTCGCTGGTGTTGATTCCCACTGGGACGGGGATCGACGCACAATCAGAAGGCGGAGGCCAGAAATTCGGGTCAGTCTGGAGGCCGAAGATATGGCGGTCGATGAGTCGCTCCGCGCTGGAAGCGACACGGTCGATCAGTGGGATCCTGTTCACAACCGAGCCGCCACCGGGGTCCGGGGATTGGGTAGCTGACTCGCCGCTCATCTAAAAGACTTCCGCTGTGAAAATCTCCAGCACGGTTTTCGGATCCTGCCAAGCGTCTGTCGGCAGCCCTGCTTTGAGGCAAGTGTGGGCCAGGAAGGTCTCCCTATCCCAGTCATTCTCCACCGGAACCTGTGGCAGCAGGACACCCGATTGATGTCCTCGTGAAATCAGAAGGCCGTGCCGTCCGACCAGCACCTCGTCAGGGTTGGTGATGCGCTTCAGGGGCGACAGAACAGTGATTTCGACTTCGAGATCGTCGACCTCGGAAGCCTCGACGGGGATGAAGCGGTCATCGCGCAAGGCCGCCGATTCGGCCATTTCCCACACAGCGTCCAGAAGTGGCTTATAAGGCCGTACATATCCGACACATCCACGCAACTCTCCGTGCAGCTTCAGCGTGACGAACGCGCCGCGCTTCTCGCGCAGTCGTTCGGTCGGCGCTGCCGGACATTCCAGCCGGGCGCCTTTGACCGAATGATCGAGCGAACGGCGCGCGGCGGTTCGCAACAGTTCTCGTTCTGAATCAGACAGATCCTGATCGGTGTGCAATGACGTGTAAGGGCGTGCTCTTTCGGAGCGATCCTGGTCATGGCGACGGTCACGGGGTGTAAACCGGGCGTCCAACTTGCTCTGACGGCTGGACTCCGAGGCGGGGGAGCCATACAGGACCGCCGACATGTACCCCACGATGTACCCTGACTTCACTCCGGTGGCATCGCCGGAATTGCGCTTGCAGACCACACGGGCAGTGTCAGCGCCGATAGCCTGCGACGCAATCATCGCCGCCGTGATCGGTCCGCCGCCGCATGCTTCGAACGCACCGCCCTGCAGCCGATCATAAAAGTGGCTCGGAGAGAACTTCTCGATCGCCGCTGCCGCAGTCTCGTCGAGCTTCTTCGTCTCCGCGTAACTGTGACCGTGCGCCAGGTCCGATGATGCCACGATCAGGGTGTGTCCCAGCGTCGCCCAGCGGCCGATCAGTTCGCCCAGAAGCTTGGCGGTCTGGTATTCCTGGTCGCCCATGATGATCGGCACCAAGGCGAATTGGCCGAGCACGATCTGCAAGAATGGCAATTGGACTTCGAGCGCGTGCTCGTACCCGCCGCCGGTGGCATCGTGGCCCAGATCAGAAAGAGCGATGTCGGGATCGATCGAGGTCAGTTTGCCGCAGAGATCCAGATCGAGGGGGATTTCCCCCAGCGGTGTGCGATAAGCTCCGCCGGAAAAGATGGACGCGCCACGAAAGAAGGCGCGGTGCGATGGCGCGATGACGACCACTGTATCGTAAGACAGTCCCTCCAGTTGCTTATACCCCGCCGCCGCGACTGCCCCCGAGTAGATATAGCCTGCATGAGGACAGACCAAAGCGGCGATCGTGCCGTCAATGTCAGCACGCTCCGCCTTGGCGAAGAATCCCGCGATCTGCTTGGCCAGTTCCACCGGGTCGTCGGTGTAGAAGCCGTCTTTCTGCGCAAAACGTGCCGGACGAATCTTCTTGGGGTCGGATAATGTCTGCATGGCAAGCCGGTCCGTGTGCCGGGGGGAGGGGCAATCGCTCCCGCCCGTGCCCTAATAAACATACGCCGCTCCCCAAAGACAAGCGGGGGCAGGGGCCTCTCGGCCTCTGCACGTTATCGGGCTAAGACGATCCGCCGCTACCAGCAGGGCATGTCGGGGCTGCCGCCACTAAAGGCAATCTCGATCATCCGTATGACGTCGAAGACATCGATCAAATTGGGAGGATCCCCGGGCCCGGTGCGCACATCGCCACGGTCTGTCGGGCAGTTTGGATCCTGGACCGGAGTGGGGGCACCGCTGAATGCGACGCCGATTTCCGCGATCACATCGAAAACGTCCACGACCATGTCCTCGTTGAGGTCACCCTGGTCTGGGCAGAAGATTTCTCCCATCTGCCGGACCGCCACGACACAATCGTCAGTGTAGCGCGGATTGCCACTGCCGCAATCGGGTGTCTGTACGCGGAATGTCGCACGGTAAGTCAGCGGGCAATTGCTGCCGGCGAACGTAATCGTTCCTTCACAGGGGTTCGGACCGGGATTGATTGTGAAAAGACCAGCGGAGTCACTGATCTTTGAAACCATGCACCCGCAACAACCGCTGATGGGGCCGCTCTCGTGAGATCCAACCACGTAGTAGGGAATGCTGACTGGGCCGAGAGTCTCGATGGTGATGTTTGGGGATGGCTCCCGCCATCCAAAGGCAAACCGCCACGCCTTCTTCACAGTGCTGGTCAGATCAGTGCTCAAAGGGCCTTGAGTGGACGACACCAGTCCGAGCTGGTAGTGTTTCACCGTTCCCGGGGAAAGAGTAACGTTCTTCTCGAACGCGATCACCGAGTGCAAGTCCGCGCCGCCGGTGTATG
>JAGVEK010000334.1 GCA_020058315.1 Candidatus Zixiibacteriota bacterium | reverse complement strand
TGATTACCCTACCGCGTTCAGGACTTTCTCTTCCAGAGTCTTGCGATAGCGACGAAGCTTCGATCGAAACTCCGGATGTTTGCCGGCCATGATGGCTATCGCCAGCAACGCGGCGTTTGCAGCGCCATCAATCGCGACTGTCGCAACTGGAATGCCGGCCGGCATCTGTACAATTGAAAGCAGCGAATCCAAACCGTTCAAGGACTTTGATTTGATGGGAATCCCGATGACAGGAAGCAACGTCTTCGCGGCCACAACACCGGGCAGGTGCGCTGCCCCTCCTGCCGCGGCGATAATCACCTCCAAATTGCGCGATTCAGCTTCTGCCGCATACTGAAGGGCCTGGTCCGGCGTGCGGTGAGCGGAAAGGACCTTCATCTCGAATGGGATTTCGAATTCCTTCAGGATCGTTCGAGCCGGCTCCACCGCCTCAAGATCTGACGCACTCCCCATCATGATGCCGACGAGAGGACGCTCCTCACGTGTTTTTCGTTTGATAGCCATACGAATGTGTGTGTTCGGAGTGAATAGAAAAGTTCAACTGATCTGTAGAAGCTTATGCTTTTGAAGAACGAGCAAGAGCGACCTGATTGGCAATAAGCGACGCTGTTGCTCCCGCACCGAATCCATTGTCGATATTCACAACCGTCAAACCCGGAGCGCACGATTGCAGCATCGTCATCAGAGCTGCCTGACCGTGGCCTCCGTAGCCGTATCCGGTGCTCGTGGGCACGCCGATCACCGGCACACCAACGAGACCTCTCACAACAGATGGCAGAGCTCCTTCCATGCCGGCAACGACAACGATCGCGGAAACGTCGTTCGACAGGACATCCTTGAGCGGCTCGAGAAGCCTATGGATACCGGCGATTCCAACATCATAATGAGCAAGTACCTGACAACCCATCACCTCTGCGGTCACGCGTGCTTCTTCCGCGGTCGGGATGTCCGATGTACCGGCAGCCAGTATCGCTATCTTACCACCGGATCGTATTGGTACCACCCCCTTTTTGCGCACAACGACGGTGCGGCCAAGGGCATTTCGCTCAATCTGAAGCCTCTTTCCGAGTCTCCGCCGGATGGCGACCGCACACTCTTCACTGACTCGCGTTGCCAGAGCCACACCGGAGGCATCTGCCATACGACGCAGCGCTTCTACCACCTGGTCGTGTGTTTTCCCTTCGGCGAGAATAGCTTCGGGAATCCCCGTCCGCTCGGAGCGGTGTACGTCGAGCTTGGCGAATCCCTCGACGATGCCGATATGATCCACGTTGTGATGACCCATATTCACCGGGGAATAATATACTCGAAAATCAAGAAAACAACATGCGAAAAAAGGAGGCACAACCGGGGGCTGTTGAACTAACCTTGCGAGGCGCGACGCAATCTGTCCATGACGGTCGCCCCAAGGCCGTCTTCCTCGACACCTTCGACGACGATGACTTCGACTCTCATGGCATCAAGTTCACGAAGCGTGCGGAACAGATGGCGTGCAAAGATATCGATGGACGATGGAAGTACCCTGTAGAATTCCCCGGATTCCAGTTTCGCGAGGAGCGCCGAATGCACGATACTACCAACCTTTCTGCCAGCCTGCCGCTGATCCTGCAACAGTGCGGCGAACGCAGCGGGATCGCCATGGCGGACCAGCAGTACTTGCGCTTTGGGGGCATAATGGCGATGGAGCGTTCCGGGTGAACGCCTGCTGCGATCTCCTGTGGAATCCGTCTCAACCGGACCGATGACTTCCTCGATCCGCTCTCTTGTCAATCCTCCCAACCGCAGAATTACGGGGGGATCCACGGTCACATCGACGACCGTCGATTCCATACCGATGGTCGTCTGTCCGGAATCGAGAATCACCTCGATCTGTCCCCTGAGATCGTCATAGACGTGTTGTGCCGTCGTTGGGCTCGGTTTGCCGGAGAGATTTGCGCTCGGCCCAACGATTCCTTCGCCCAAAGCCCGAATCAATGCCAGTGCCACAGGATGGTCTGGCATTCGAACGGCCACGGTGTCGAGGCCAGCAGTCACCAGATCGGAGACTAGAATAGTGCGCTTCATCACCAGAGTGAGCGGTCCTGGCCAGAAGGCTTCTCCGAGCGTCTTCGCTTTGTCCGGAATCTCATCCACGATGTCATCGAGCTGTTTGGTGCCCGCGACATGGACGATCAATGGATTGTCCGGCGGACGACCCTTGACATCAAAGACTTTTTTCACCGCTTCAAGGTTGAGTACATCCGCGCCGAGGCCGTAGACTGTCTCGGTGGGAAAGGCCACAAGGCCGCCACGACGCAGGACATCAGCCGCCTGAGTGATGATTTCGGCGTCAAGAGCCTCAGGGGAAACCGGAAGTATCTTTGTTTCGGTCACGCTGCAATATAGACAATTTGGGCGTGAAGTAAAACGGGACCCTGATGACCCGATCAATCACTACTGCCCCTGAGTCTTCACGCCCGGACCGAGCACAACCATGCCCGGCTTCGCGCCGGTGTGATCTCCATTCTTCAAAACCTGTTTCCCGTTCACAAACACATGGATCATGCCGGTCGAAAACTGATGAGGCTTCTCAAACGTCGCAAAATCCGCGATCTTCGCCGCATCGAAAACCACAATGTCGGCGAAGCGCCCGGCCCGCAGCGCGCCCCGGTCGCGGATCTTGAGTTTCTCAGCCGGAAACGATGACAGCCGGCGAATCGCCTCTTCGAGCGGTATGATCTTTTCATCTCTCACATATTTTCCGAGAAGCCTGGCCACATTTCCATATGCTCTCGGATGCGGGTTGGATTTCAGGAACACCCCCTCGGGAGCCAGCGACCCCTCATCCGAACCATAGCTCACCCAAGGCAAGGCAATCTGCTTCTTCACATTTTCCTCTGACATCAGAAAGTAGATGGTTCCCACACGACTGTCATCGTCGATGACAAGGTCCATAGCCGTTTCTTCAGGCGTCTTGTGGCGTACGGTGGCAACTTCTGCCAGGGTCTTTCCCGTCAGGTATCTCAGACTGTCTTGACGAAATCCCACAAGCAGCACGTTCTTCGGCGTACCCGCCGCGAGAAGCAGATTCTCCCATTGTTTGGTCGGCGTGCGCATTTCCTGAACCACTCGCCGGCGTGTCGCAGGATCCTTG
>JAGVEK010000318.1 GCA_020058315.1 Candidatus Zixiibacteriota bacterium | reverse complement strand
TGCTGGATCGGTTCTATCGGCCGGATTCACTGAAGTAGGGTGGGCTCTGTCCACCGTGCGTGGCGTAACCCCATTCTGCTTCTCACGGGAAACGGTTCGATACAAAATGTGGCGCAGGCGTCCTCGCCTGCGAAACGCAGCCGGGGCGGCTGCGCCACATTTCTCCCCCAAGGCGAACCTGCATGTCCACGGCCCACGGGCGGGACGCCCGTGCCACCGGACCGATTAATCCGATCTCTGGGATTGACTTCGGCGGCTCCTGGACACATATCTCCACGAGGAAGGTCGCCATTTGGTGCGAGTACTTTCCGCCAACGATGACATCATGGAGAAATCATTATCCAATCGGGCGTCTGGCCCGCAGAGGAGGAACCGAATGTTGCGCAGAATCATGATCGCGCTGACCATCCCCGCGCTGCTCTGCAGCATCGCGTCGGCACAGACCGTCGACGAACTGATTGCGAAGAACAACAAGGCGCGCGGCGGCCTCGAAAAAGTGCGCGCGGTCAAGACACTGAAACTGACTGGAAAGGTGTTCATGCAGGGGATGGAAGCGCCGGCCGTCATGTCGTTCAAGCGGCCGCACATGGTCCGCACCGAGTTTACATTTCAGGGGATGACCGCGGTGCAGGGATACGACGGGACAACCGCCTGGATGGTCATGCCCTTTATGGGCAAAACGGACCCGGAGAAAATGACCGCCGAGGATTCGAAGGATATCGAGGAGCAGTCGGACGCCGATGGTCCGCTGGTGGACTACAAAGAAAAGGGGCACAAAGTCGAGCTGATCGGCAAAGAGGACATGGAAGGGACGCCGGTCTACAAGATCAGAGTCACACTCAAGAACGGTGACATCCGCGATATCTTCCTTGATGGCGAACGGTACCTCGAGGTGAAGGAATCATCAAAGAGGAAGTCTCAGGGAGCGGAGATTGAACTCGACACCTATTTCAGCGACTTCAAAGCGGTTGATGGGCTGATGATTCCGCACGCGATCGAGAGCAAGGTCAAAGATCAGTCAGTGTCTCAGGTCACAATAAGCAAAGTTGACCTCAACGTTGATCTTCCCGACTCTCTGTTCAAAATGCCGGCCAAGGTCGCGGGGACCAAAGCTGATTCGACATCCAAGTCTCCTGCCAAGGCGGCGGCAGGCAAAGCAAGTCCGTCGTCCCAGACACCGGCGAAGCCCCCTGTACAAACCGGAACCGAAGCCGATTCGGCGAAGAAGTAGCGCCTCATCGAGCCCTCGCAAACGCAGCCGAGGGCGGCTGCGCCACATTTCAACACGGGCGGGATGCCCGTGCCACCGTGTGATTGGCTACTTCCCCATTCGCCTGCCCAAATCCACCATCTCGATCGCGCTCTTGGCAGCGTCGGCGCCCTTGTTGCCCGCCTTGGTGCCGGCGCGCTCGATCGCCTGCTCGAGTGTATCCGTGGTGATCACACCGTAGATGACCGGGGCGTCGCATTCCATTCCGGCTTGCGCGAGTCCCTTGGTTACCTCCGCGGCGAGATAATCGAAATGCGGAGTGTCGCCCCGAATGATCGCGGCGAGCGCGATCACGGCATCGTGGCGCCCGGACTTCGCCAGGCGTCTCACCACTGGCGGGATCTCGAACGATCCCGGCACGCGCACGAGCGTGATGTCGGCATCGGATGCACCGTGGCGCACGAGCACATCGAGACAACCTTCCACCAATCGGTCGGTGATGAAGTGATTGAAACGTGAGACCACGAGGGCGAATTTCATCCCGGTGGCGTTGAGCTGGCCTTCGATGATGTTTGGCATGTTTGTGAATCCACCTTCCCTATTTGATTCTTGCACCCTCGACCGTGGGGTGGGAAGGGCGCACGCCGTGCGCCCCTACAATCCCATTCGGGTAATTCGTCTGAGCATTCGGCATTGTTCGCGATTCAATCTCGATACTCCACTCACACTCTCTCCAGCGCCTCGAGCCAGTGGCCGAGTTTGTCGCGTTTGGTCATCAGATAGTGGCGGTTGCGATCGGACGGGACGATTTCGATTGGGACACGCTCCACGATTTGCAGACCGTAGCCGCGCAGTCCGATGACCTTCTTCGGATTGTTGGTCAGGAGGCGCACGGTGGTCAGGCCCAAATCGAGGAGAATCTGTGCGCCGATTCCGTAATCGCGCAGGTCGGGCGCAAATCCCAGTTCGACGTTGGCCTCGACCGTGTCCCGGCCGTTCTCCTGCAGATTGTAGGCGCGGATCTTGTTGAGCAGGCCGATGCCGCGTCCCTCCTGCCGCATGTAGAGGAAGACACCCTCTTCGGCTGTTTCGATCATGCGCAGCGAGTTGACCAGTTGCGCACCGCAGTCGCACCGGTCCGAGCCAAACACGTCGCCGGTCAGGCACTGTGAGTGAACACGCACCAGGACGTTGTCCTTGCCCCGAATGTCACCGCGCACAAGCGCCACGTGGCATTCACGATCGACGGTCGATTGGTAGAGATGCAGACGGAAGTGGCCGTTGCGCGATGGCAGATCGATCTCCTCGATCTTCTCGACCAGCTTCTCGGTGCGGCGGCGATGCGCAATCAAATCAGCAATGGAGATGATCTTGAGGCCAAATTGCCGGGCGATCTGGCGGAGCCTGGGCAAACGCGCCATCGATCCATCTTCGTCCATCACCTCGCACAATACCCCCGCGGGAGTCAGTCCGGCGAGACGCGCCAGATCGACCGCTGCTTCGGTGTGGCCAGTGCGTGCGAGCACACCGCCCTCACGTGCATGCAGAGGGAACACGTGACCGGGACGCGCCAGATCACCCGGACGAGTCGCCGCGCCGGCCAGCGCACGGATTGTCAGACTGCGATCGCCTGCCGAAATTCCGGTCGAGGTTCCATGGATGAAGTCGACTGATTCGGTGAATGCAGTTTGCAGGCGTGCTGTGTTGTTGGACACCATCGGATGCAGGCGCAATTGATCGAGACGTCCGCCTTCGAGCGGCACACAGACCAGACCCCGTCCGTACTTGACAAGGAAATTCACCTTCTCGGTCGTGGCTTTCTCGGCGGCCATGACAAAGTCGCCCTCGTTCTCACGGTTCTCGTCATCGACAACGATGATAATTTCGCCACGGCCAACAGAGGCGATGGCATCTTCCACCGAATCGAGCAGTGATTCCGGGTCTCTGAGGATTGTGAAGTCACCTGACACTAAAGAACTCCTTCCATTGGACCAAACTGCGGATCATTGGGGCGTTGCCTTTTCAGCGCACATCATCATCACCATCCGGACTTCGCCAGCAGGGCGGTATCGACGCGAGATGCACCGCGTGTCGCGCCTGTCGTCTGCTGAACCGCCGCCTTCACAAGTTGATCGAATTCTATATTCACCGGGTCACCCGTGCGCACGGCTCCCAGTGTCGTACGGCGAAGCGTTTCCGGGATGAGCGCCACGGTGATCGTGCCGCGGCTTCTCTCGGCGATGGTCAGACTGACACCATCCAACGCAACTGAGCCATGCTCCACAAACCAATTGTCGAACTGACCCGCGAACGTCACTGACAGATAGGTGCCCGAGGAGGTCACGCGGCGCCGCACAATCGTGCCCACCGTGTCAACGTGTCCACTGACGATATGTCCGCCCAGCCGATCATCCGCGCGCAGTGCCAACTCGAGATTGACCAAGTGTCCGATTTTCCAGTGGCTGAATGTCGTTTTCCGCAAGGTCTCGGCGATTGCAGTGCCGGAGATTGTATCTCCAGCGACCGATTCAACCGTCTGACACACACCGGCGACATTGACCGAATCGCCGATCTTCAACTGGGCTGCACACTGTGGCGAGTGGATGGCCCATCGAATCGCGCCGCCAGCCCGCCCCGCGTGCACAATCCTCCCGATATCCTGGACCAGACCTGTAAACATCAGTCTCCCGCGAGGCTCTCTCGTGCCGAAGATGAAGCACCCTCAAGCGCGATTGTGGTTGGCTGTACTGCCCCGATGGATCCGTCACCCGCAACGCGCGGCTGTTCCGGTTCATAATCAGGGTAGCCGGTAACCAGAAGATCGCGGCCGAGCCAGCGGACGTTCGCGTCGGTCAGCCGCACCGACTCTTCGATACTGGGCGCCTTCCATTTTCCCAGCGCATTGACGCCGGTGCCGAGGAATCGCGCGGCGATGAGCAAATGCACCTTGTCTGCGAGCTTCTCACGCAGGAACGAACCGAAAACATCACCGCCACCCTCGACAAGAATGCTGGTGATACTGTTGCGCCCGGCGATATCGAGGACTTCGTGCAGGTTCACCTGGTGGCGGTCATCGGGATTCACCCACCAATCGAAGCAGTCCGGGTGGGGCGTGGTCGGCGGACGGCGGCCGATGGTCAGACCGATACGGACGGTCTTCTTATCGTCATTCCCGGCAAACACGCGCGCCGATGTCGGAATCTTTCCCCAGGAATCGAGGATCAGACGAATGGGATCACGGCCTTTGACTGCCCTCACGGTCAGCCTCGGATCATCGGCGAGAACGGTGTTCTTGCCAACGAGAACCGCATCAGCACGCGACCGCAACGTGTGGACGAACTGCTGTGACTCCAGACCGGTCAGTGCGACACCCCGGCCTCCCACAGGTGCGATCTTGCCATCCAGAGTCTGTGCGATCTTTAGAATCACCAACGGCTGGCCGGTGACAATGTACTTAACGTGCGCCTCGTTCAAACGCACGGCGGCCTCCCGCATGATGCCGACACGCACACCTACGCCGTTTTCACGCAGAAGGCGGACTCCAGACCCATTGACCTTGGGGTTAGGATCGGGCATCGCGCAGACAACGGTCGTGATCCCGGCGTTGAGGATCGCCTCGACGCAGGGCGGTGTTTTGCCGTAGTGCGTGCACGGTTCAAGATTGGCGTAGAGCGTGGCGCCCGCCGCAGCCGGCCCAGCCTGTTTGAGCGCCAGGACTTCCGCATGAGGGCCACCGGCGCGGTGATGGAAGCCGCGTCCCACGACTTCGCCATTTTTGACAATCAAGGCGCCAACCATCGGATTGGGGCTGGTCAGGCCCGCGCCTTTCTCGGCTAGGGTGAGTGTCTCGGTCATCCAATGCCGGTCAATGTCTTTTTGGTCCATCGTGGTCATAGTCGAATCGCATTGCGGTCAAAAAGAAATCCCCGTCGCTTGTCTCCGCCTCGGGCGGATAAAGCGCGGGGTTAACTGACAGGCACAACTCAGTGGCCTGCAGGAACTTATGTGGTCCCCCGCCACCACTGGCGGATGCACCACTGCCGCGCCTTCTCCCATCCGGACTGTACCGTCGGCGCCGGAATTCCACCGGCTCAGCCGTCACCGTTTTTCATCTGGGTGACAGGTCGCGGACTATCACCGCCGGTTGAGGAATCGCACCTCACCCCGAAGGCCGTATGCCAACTGTATGTACGCGGATCATGGCATGACGGTCAAGGGAAACTGGGGGCGGGAATGGGATTTTGACGACGAGAGTAGCCGACACCTGATGGCTCCAGTCGTGATAAACGCCGTTCCATGAGGTGGCCCTCGGCGATTTTCACGTAGGGTGGTGGCGCGAGCGATTCCTACCTTTGTTCGTGATTTAGAGACAGGGTCTGGCAGGTGTATGGGATCAGTTCTGGGGACTGTGGATGGAGGTTGACAACTCATGAATTGCGAAGTCACAATGCGTTCCAGATTGATCAAGACGATGGCCGCAGCAATCGTCCTCATCGCAGGAGCCTCAGGAGCGATATCGGCATGGGCTCAGGCCCCGACGATTGCCGCTGCCTCCGATCCCTGGTCGCGCGTCCTGGCGCAGGTGGGGATGAAACCCGAGGATGTCACATTCGACTACTCGGACATGTCGAACTACGGCGGCGATGAATTTGTGCTGCCGCTGTTCCAGACGTTGCATCAGCATCCGTTCCGCATTCCGTACTACGCCGATTTCCACGCGAACTGGCTGATCAACAACTGGAAGAATCCGTCTGGGGTGATCGGGTTCTGTTCGCAGCGGATCGACGAAGGATCGCGGCGCGGGTTGATCGAAGATCCGATGGTGGTTTACCGCAAAAAGATTGCGTGGCTCTCCCCGGCCGACGCGCTCGATTCACTGGCCATTGTCGCGGGCTGGCGGGGCTGGCAGCCGTTGTCAGGAGAACTCTTCGACAACGTGGCATCCCTGCCGGAAGTGACAAGGCAGGCGCTCACTGGGATCATCTGCGCCGCGACAGATGCCTACCGATGGCGGCATCTGGCATTTGCCGGGGCCGAGAGCCACTGCAATATGGACACAATGTTCCACAGGGCACTGCGAGCCACGGCCAGCAAGAACGACACGTACGATCCGGCGTTCTACGAATTCATCCATTGGCCCAAATGGAAATATCTGTACGCGGGAGCGCAGGATCTGGCGCGCGCGGTGCGCTGGGCAGCGGACACGATCTCCATCGATGGGTCCTCGGGCGATTTCCATTGCCGGTTCGAAACACCATGGGGAGTGATTGCGATCAACGGCACGGGCCAGGACGTCTATCCCGCCGACGACTACTTCGTCATCATCGATCTCGGCGGCAATGATCGTTACTCGGGCGGCGCCGCCAACCGGTCGTACGGGCATCCGGTTTCGGTGATCATTGATGACGGCGGTGATGACACATACGAGAGTGCCTCTGATTCACTTCTCCCCTCATTTGGTGGCGGGGTGTTCGGGTACTCGTACCTGCTCGACAGGAGGGGCGATGACGTGTACCACGGCGTGAATTTCACGCAGG
>JAGVEK010000297.1 GCA_020058315.1 Candidatus Zixiibacteriota bacterium | reverse complement strand
GATGGCAACGGGCAGGGCGCGGCTTCATGTTATCCGGTCGGTATTGCTAACCGGTTGTCCCGATGCGGTATTGGAGCGCGTCTCTGAAATGTTGGCCATCGAAGAATTGGAGGGCCACCGTTGTAGTGCACCTGGAACTCGACAGCGTGAAATTGGCGAGTGAGCCTTGTGAGAGAGCCTGGTGAGGGAGCAGAAATGCGGTTCCAGAAGGTGCAGCGGCGTACTTTGCCGCGGCAAAGTTGGGCGGTGTGTTGAGACGCAATTGGAAATACTGTCGCGCACCACAAATCGGAGAAGACACAAATGAAATTTAAGGTAGTGGGCGGCGGACCGGCCGGTTTGTATTTCGCTTATCTTATGAAGCGATCGCACCCGAACTACAGCGTGCGGGTTGTTGAACAGAATCCATCAGACGCCACCTATGGATTCGGGGTGGTACTTTCGGCGCGCGCCCTCAGTTTTCTGGAAGGCGGCGATTCCGAGGCCATCGCAAGGCTGACGCGGCGAATGGAAACTTGGGGCGAACAGCATATCGTCCATAAGGGGGTGCGGGTCGTGGTGGACGGCAGCACATATTTTGCGATCCAACGACTGGCGTTGCTGCAGGAATTGCAAAAGCTTTGTAACGAGGCAGGGGTCGACCTCGAATTTGGCCATCGCATCAATTCATCTGTCGGCGGGGAAGACTGTGATGTGCTGGTGGCGGCGGACGGAACGAATTCGGCGATTCGAGACAGTCACACTCTAGCCTTCGACACTCGCGTCATGGATTTGCAGAACTACTATGCATGGTATGGAGTGGAGAAGCCATACGATGCCCATACATTGACGTTCGCGCAACGAGACGGCGACATTCTCTGCGGGCATCACTATCGTTTCACCCCGACCATGAGCACGTTCGTGGCTGAAGTCGACGCCAAGTCCTGGCTCAGCACTGGAATGTCCACGATGACCGATGACGAGCGAAAGCGCCTGTTTGAGGACGTCTTCAGCGATGCTCTTGGCGGCAATCCATTGATTAGCAACCAGTCAATGTGGCGTAGGTGGCGCTTGGTAAAAAATGGCAGATGGTATTACAGGAATATCGTGCTGATCGGAGATGCTCAACGCTCAGCGCATCCCTCTATTGGCTCCGGAACGCGACTGGCCATGGAGGATTCCATCGCTTTGTGGCGCGCGTTCAAAGAGGAAGGAACCGACGTGGAGGCCGCCTTCCGCCGGTACGAGCGGGAGCGGCGTCCGGTTCGCGACAAACTAAATAGGGCCGCCGAAAGAAGCATTGACTGGTACGAGAATATGCCCGAGAAGATGGACTTGTCGCCCTACGATTTCGCTTATGACTATCTACTCAGAACTGGGTTGATGACATCTGAGCGTCTTGAGCAGGACTCGCCAAAATTTATGGAGCACTATCGCAAGAATGTCGATGTGGTCAAGGCACTTTAGAACTGTGATCAATACCTTTCGAATCGAGATACAGACGTGCCCGTGTTGAGCAATGCCTATTCACCAAGCAGAAAGGACATACCAATGAATACCCCAACAGAGATCAATAGAAATATTCCCCAATTACACGGAGTTCACCATACGGCATTTCCCACGTGGAAACCGAAGTCCACGGTCGAGTTTTACAGGGATGGGCTAGGGTTAAAAATGCCCCACGCTATTACGGCAAAGGGTTGGGGCCGTTCAGAAAATGGCCATCCGGATTTTTTACATTTCTTTTTCGAGGCAGGAGACAACAGTCTGATCGCCTTTTTTTACTATATAGGAACCAAGCCGAATCCGACCTTCACCGCTCTTCGTGGCCAATACTTGGGACTTGCTCGGCACACCGCGTGGACGGCTCGTGACGTAGCCGAGTTGGAGCGTTGGCGGACGGTGATCAAACGAACAGGTGTCAAAGTGACTCCGGTGGTCAGGCATGAGACGCTTTCCTCAATCTATTTTCAGGATCCCAACGGCTACGATCTCGAAATAGCCTGTCAAGATCGTCCATTGCAGGAAATCGATGTCGTTGACACTGGTCTCACCATCGAAGCGATGATCCAGACGTTCGGCGATGACAACCCAGACGAGAAGACGGTTTATGACATGTGGCACAAAAAAGCGGAGCTCGTTCGCAAGTATATGCAAAGCACAAGCTGAGAGGAATATAATATGCCAAATATTTATTTTCCGGATGTTCCCGAGTATCAGCCGCTGATCCAGGTGCTATCTCTGGCGAAAGACGTTCAATGTGAAAAGGGTCGCGGTTATGTGGCCTTCAAATCCAAAAACGACATTTGTATTCAGCGAGAGGACACCGGGCTTTTCGAGGCGGTGTGGTTCGGCGCACTGGTAGGCGGATTTGAGGGCAAGATCGTCAGATTCGACGACAAGGAATTGCGAATCGAATAGCGCGCAGCTCCAGTGCCTATACCTGCCAAGACTGCCAGGGTCACCCAGTTCTAGGAACAGCCTATTCATGGATCCATTGGCGGGAGTTTTAAAGATGTTCAGCAATCCACATTCTGTCGCGCCATCCCCGGCGGCTACAGCCTGTCCGGTTCCAAGATGTGGATCACCAACAGCCCGATCGCCGACGTCTTCGTGGTCTGGGCCAAGGACGACGGCGGCCAGATTCGCGGCTTCGTGCTGGAGTAAGGCCCCCTCCCCTCCCATCCATGGCAAGGTCGGCCTGCGCGCCTCGAACACCGGCGAGATCGTCATGGACGAGGTGTTCTGCACTTGTCCCGACGTGCGCGGCCTCAAGGGTCCGTTCACCTGCCTCAACTCGGCCCGCAACGGCATCACCTGGGGCGCGCTGGGCGCGGCCGAGTACTGCTGGCACGCGGCACGTCAATACACCCTGGATCGCAAGCAGTTCGGCCGGCCGCTGGCGGCCAACCAGTTGATCCAGCTCAAGCTGGCCAACATGTAGACCGAGATCACCATGGGCCTGCAGGGCTGCCTGCGCCTGGGTCGCATGAAGGACGAAGGCACAGCAGCGGTGGAGATCACCTCGATCATGAAGCGCAATTCCTGCGGCAAGTCGCTGGACATCGCCCGCGTCGCGCGCGACATGCTCGGCGGCAACGGTATTTCCGACGAGTTCGGCGTGATCCGCCATTTGGTCAATCTGGAAGTGGTGAATACCTACGAAGGCACCCACGACATCCATGCGCTGATTCTGGTGCGGGCGCAGACGGGGATACAAGCTTTCAGTGCCTGATTGTCGCCTAGCACATTTGAATGCAGCAAAGACGACTGATTTTCGCGGTCATTTGGGCGCATCGCGAAGTAGTCGTCGGCGGAATGCGCATTGCGTTGTCACCGTAGGTCGTCATGGATGAAACTAAACCTAATATCAATGCAGTCGTTCTTGCGGACGGTGAGTGACAGGATCGATTAGTCAGAGGACAGATTCGCAGCCTTCAGCATTTCTAGTCAAGCACGCTTGCGTTTTATTTTGCTGACTAGATGCTCCAACTCGGCTACTCGTTTCGCTTCCTGAACGCGTGAAAAAATTTCCTCCAGAACGGCAAATCGCTTGTCGCCCTGAATTCCGTTTAAAAGTCCCTCGATCGCCATCAGACGTCTGACAACATCGGTATCAGTCTTCGTCTTTGGGCTATTTCCAGTGCTGTTGGCCGGCGCCCGCATATCACCTTCACCGGTGAGCAACCAGTGTAGATCGACTCCTGTGCTGGCAATGGCAAGCAATGATTCACCGCTGGGCACGCTATGGCGGCCCTCGTACTTTCGGATCGCGCTGAGATGAACCCCCGTGGCCTCGGCGAACCTCACCTGGGTCATTTCCAGTACATCTTTCCGCCAGAGTCGAAGCCGAGCGGCGATGTCGTTTTCGGGTGTCGAATTCAAAAGCATCCTCTTTCGGTTTCTTTTACAATTGACAACAGACCGAACGATGTATATCGTTAGTCACCGTGGATAGTAGTCCAATTTTGGAAAAGCGACATGAATGACATCATTTCGATTAACCGCCAGTTTCTCATAATGGCCCGAGAAGCGTCGAAGTCCAGGTCCGGAGAGATCATGACGGGGCTATCCCGAACCGCTCTGGACCGCATCGCCCAGATGACTCTGGATGAGATCGATGCGATGGCGCGAGACATAGGCATCAGCGTCATCAGCATCAGGTTGACGGAAACCGAAATGGATCGTCTGCTGTCGCTCCAGGGCTTGCAGAAAGCGGCCTACTCGATCTCTATTGCGGCATCTGCCAGACCACGGGGAGGGACAGCTTCCTTCCCGACATCCCGACAGACAACTGAAGCATGAGGCCAGGGATTTCAGCGTGAGGACTTGTCAGGCTCACACCCCTGACGCTTTGTTCCGAGAGGCGAACTTCGTGTTTTATGGCTTCCTTGGTGGTCAGCGGCCATTGACTACGCCGAACGGCAACGTAGCTTTCACATCAAAGCAGGATGTACTGCTCAGAGCACGACGAGCATTTCCGCAGAAGCGGCAAGTCTTTACGTTTATCGAACCGAGGCGATAGGGAGTTCGGTGGTGGTCGCCTTAGCTGAACTAGAAAATCTTCAACAGGCCCACGAGCTCATTCGCGCCGGGCTGAGACTGTCCATCATTCGAGGCATGACACGCATCGGGACGCGAACATTGCGGCAATGGTGGAAAGATGTGCACGGCGTAAAACCCTCGAACGGGAAATTGCCGGAGACCGTACTGTCCTTCATCAAGGATCGTGACTCTGCGGCCCGACTGTCGGCATTTGCCGCACTCCATCAGCGCATCTTTGCCTCAGACTTGACGACGACCAGTCTGATGACGACATGGCAGGAATATCAGCGGATTTGCGGTCCCCTGGACATCAACGCCGCCTACTTTGCCGCTCGTGACGTGCGGGTAAAGATTGTCATGCTCGTGCCGTGCCAAGTGTGCAATGCGGCGTTCATCTACGACGCCGGCAGCAAACATACCGATCACTGCCCGTTTTGCGAAACCAGCGTGGTTGTCGCCGACTAAGGGTATCGGAGCAAACGACGCCAGGCTGTAATCGACATTATTTGAAAAGCTGCCGAGAAGTGCGCTTATCGGGCTGAAATTGGCTGGGGCGATGGCTAGCATCCTCTGATGCTCAACCTCATCTATCGGCACCTTGCCAAAAACGCACCTGGTTATCTTTGGCTGCTGGCCATAGGTGTCCTGGCTGGACGGTACCTCGCCGTATCGATCAACGTCTCGCACTCTCTGTCAGGCAAGGTCTATCTCATTCAAAAGGGAGTCAAGCCTGAACTGGGAGATCTTGCGGCTTTCCGTTACCAGGGCGGGGGTCCCTATGCCCCTGGAGCGTGGTTCCTCAAGCGAGTCACGGGCATCGCCGGGGCGAACGTGAGTAGTGTCGATCTGGGGTCGGGATATGTTGAGTTTTTCGTTGACGGAAAATCCGTTGGACGGGCAAAGCCAAAAGCGAAGTCTGGCATTTCCCTGATGCCCGGACCCACGGGAATAATTCCACCGAGGCATTACTACATGGCCGCGCCGCATCCGGATAGCCTGGATTCCAGATACGCCCTCGTCGGATGGGTCGATGATGAGCATGTTATCGGCCGCGCTTTCCAGATTCTTTGAGGTTCCCCGCGAGCCCCTGCGCTGAAGCCACCGTAGCAATCAAAGCCGCAGCAATGGCCTGAATGCCTGCTGATGTTCTGGCGAAAAAGGAAATCAACACCTCTGCCTGAGCCGTTGCGCGCCGGCGAGTCTATCTACCACTGGGGCGATGATGAAATTCCCCGTTATCCACCCTTCATGAAAGGCTTGCCCGTCGTTTCCCCGGAAAAGCTGCTCGAGACCCAAAAGGAACTGCTGGACAGGATTTCCAACTCGGCCATCGCCACGCCGGAGATTTTTAATAAGCATTACCTGTCGGCGATAAAGCGCTTCGCTTCGTTTTCGCATCTGCTGCCGGCGTCGCAGTCGCACCATCATCGAGGGGCAGGGGGCTTGCTGCGACATGCCATCGAGGTGGGCTTGTGGGCGCTTCAATCCGCGGATCGTGTTCTTTTGCAATCGGCCATTTCCCCAAAACACCGACGCGAAATGGAGCCGCGCTGGCAACTGGCAGTCTTCCTCGCCGCCCTGTGCCACGACGCGGGCAAACCTGTCACCGATTTGACCGTGACCAACAAGGATCGCACGTCGACCTGGCATCCGATCACGGATGACCTCCATGTTTGGGCAACCAGGAATGGCATCAACGCCTACTTCCTGGAGTGGCGTGAGGGGCGTGGGCGCCAACATACTGCGCTCTCCAGCCTCATTGCAGAGCGAATCATCGGGGTCGAGTCCCTCGCATGGATCGCGGAAGGCGAAACCGAACTGGTGGTCTGGCTGATGGAATCCCTGGCCTGCAATCCCGGCCCGACCAACCTCATCTACGACCTGGTCATCAAGGCTGATCAGACGAGCGT
>JAGVEK010000007.1 GCA_020058315.1 Candidatus Zixiibacteriota bacterium | reverse complement strand
TGGCCACCACGATCTGTTTAACCAGCTTCAGTTCGAAGGCCCGCACCGGGTCGAGCCGGTAGACCAGGTTGTAGGGATTGCGGTGCGTGGCAGAGTACCGCAGGGTGCAGAGTGGGTTGAGCGCCTTGATGGCCTCCTGGGCCTTGTCGGTGGAATCGACACTCTGCGGCTCGTCGATGATAACGATGGGCCGCGCCGCCTGCACAAACTCAATGGGCTGGCGACCCGAGAGCTTATCACTTTCTTTATAAATGACGTTGCTCTTCTGCTCTTCCTCGGTACCGGTGAAATTCTTGCGAAAGGCGTCGATATTGATGACCAGGATTTGCAAGGTGTTGCTGGTGGCGAACTGCCGCAGCCGATTGATCTTTTTGGCATCGTAAACGAAATGCTCGAAGGGCAGGTTGTTGTAGAGCGCCCGAAAGTGCTCGGCGGTGATTTCGATGTTCTTGAGCACGCCTTCCCGAATGGCCACGCTGGGCACCACGATGATGAACTTCTGAAAGCCGTAGCGCCGGGATAACTCAAAAATGGTGCGCAGGTAGACGTAGGTCTTGCCCGTGCCGGTCTCCATCTCCACCGAGAAGTGGGGACACCGCCGCGCCTGATTGGCCGGACCGTCAAACAGCTCCCAGTCCTCCAGGGCCGCGCCAGGGTCGGGGACTTCGATGTCGTTCCGTGCCTGGACGGCCCGGGTATTGGTTGGAAGTTTGTCTTCGGCCAGGAGCAGGCGGTTACCGACCCCCAACTCGGTGCGGTCCTGCCCGGAGAACAGGCTCCCAAAGGCGCCCAGATAGATGACGGCATACTCCGGGGCACCCTGGGGTTGGCCCTCGAAGAGGTCGGTGACCGCGGCGATGGCGTCGAGTTGGAACTGCTGGTTGGGGTCAAATTGCAGTTTCAATTATCTTCCCCTCTTTTCCGCTTCCGTGTCGTGATCCTCTTCGCCGCGCGCTCAAAATCGCTCTCAAATGAGCGGTCTTGGGTTACCCTGAATTTGGCATATTGTTCTGTGGCAAGCTGCTTTGCCACCTCGTGAGAGACCTTGCCCGCATCGTCCAGGATCTCATACTCGTTGAATTGCAGAAAGGCATCGAGCTTTATAACCCAATCCAGCATCTTCATCGGAATCTGTCGGGCTGCCTGGTTTTCAGCATAGTCCAGATACATGCTGACAATGCGTTCCAACTCCTTGATCTCTTTCTCGACCAGGTAGTTCTTGGCCACCACCACATCAGACTTGAGAATCTTCCCGGAAGGGGCTTTCTTCCAGGTCATCAGACCCATGTGAGGCTTACTTGCGTCAGCCCGCTCGGCAATGATCTCAGCCGCGGTTTTACTGGTAACGGCCCAGTGGAGCTTATTCTGAACCATTTTGAAAAAGGTCTGGGTGGTCTCCGCATTCTTGTCGTAATCAATGCTGCATTGCTCGTAGATATCGGTGATCTTGAGGTAGAAGCGCCGCTCGCTGGCCCGGATTTCTCGGATTCGTTCGAGCAGTTCGTCAAAATAATCCTTGCCGAACCGCTTGCCCTGCTTAAGCCGTTCATCGTCCAGAGCGAAGCCCTTGATGATAAACTCACGGAGAATATGAGTGGCCCAGATGCGGAACTGGGTGGCCTGACGGCTGTTGACCCGGTAACCCACCGCGATGATGGCGTCCAGGTTATAGAAATCCACCTCTCTGGTGACCGGACGCTTGCCTTCCTCTTGAACTATTCGAATTTTTCGAATAGTTGCCGCTTCGCTCAGCTCGCCGGATTTATAAATCTCCTTGAGATGATAGTTGATGGTGGGGACTTCCACCCCGAACAGGTCAGCCATGCGGCGCTGGCTAAGCCAGAAGGTTTCGTCTTGAAAGAAGACTTCTACCCTGGCGGTGCCTTCCGGTGTGGTGTAGAGGATGATCTCGCCTTCTTGCGGTTGCTCGCCTTTCTTCATCGCCTCCCCCTACACGGTCTTGAAGCTGGTGACGCCCTTGGTTTTGAAAATCTGCACGGCATTGGCCTTGAGCTGGTCGTTGCCGGCGAAGCCTTCGTCCAGGCAGACCACCCGTTCAGGTTTCTGTTCCGCCATTGCCCGGATGAGTTCCAGGGTCAGGGCCCGCTCCAGGCAGATTAAGAGCGCCCCGCCAGCCACGGAGTTGACGGTTAAACCCGCCAGGGTGATCGTCTCCACCGGCGTGGTGAGGGGGAAGCCGCTCTTGAGCAGGATTTCGTAGAGGATGTCATCAGCCGTGCGGCCCTCTCGGATGTGATCCACGTGCATCTCGAGCTGGCGTTCCAGCGCTGGCGTGTCGTGCGGCACCTCAGCGTTCCAGGGCATGAAGTTGGACTCGGCCAGTTTGAAAACCCGGAAACCCCGGCCCTGCTTGCTGGCATCGTTTAAGTCGAGCTTCGCCTTGTCTTCGTCGTTGAGCTTCATAATGACGCGGCGGACACGCTCCTTGGCGATGTCGGCGATGGTGGGGTAATCCTCACGGCCCGTGGGCTCGGGGAGCTGGACGAGGATGAACTTGCGATTGCCGCCATCCTGATTATTCAGATCGAGGACGGCGTGGGCGGTGGTGCCTGAGCCTGCAAAAAAGTCCAGAACGAGATCATTCGTTCCCGCAGTTGTTGCTTGTGCCAGCAACTTAGAGACAAGCTTCCTGGGTTTTGGAAACCCCAATGTCTTCTCGCCAAACAGCTCTTCCAGATCGCGAGTGCCGTCTGTAGTAAAGCCCGGATCCTGAACTGAGGAGAAGCCAGTGAATTGGCTCCGAATCTCGTTGAGGAATCGTTTAAGTCTCGGGCGGCCATCCGGTTTACTTGGCCATAAGATACGATTCTCTTCAACAAGACGAAGCATTCGTTGTTTTTCATAGCACCAACCACGGGATGACAGTGGAGGGTATTTAACACCCGTGACGGGATGCACGATGTCATAGTGCAAGTTCGGTCTCTCCCGTGCGTTCGCTAACCCAGTGAGGTTGTCACTCATCCAGGGACCGCGCGGATCGTCGTCAGGGTTGGAGTACTTCGATAGATCCTTTGGTTGCCCCATCAGCGCGGTGTTCGTTCTCGCTATGGATAGAACGTACTCGTGATCTGTGGAGAAGTTGGTGAGGTTTCGGTTGTCAGATACTTGGCGCCTGCGCCATACAATGGTGCCGATAAGAGCCTCCTCACCGAAGATCTCGCCGCAGAGCTTCCGAAGATTGTCATTCTCATGGTCGTCGATGCTGACAAAGAGGACTCCATCATCTCTAAGCAAGTTCCTCGCCAGATACAACCGCGGGTACATCATATTCAGCCACTTGGAGTGAAAGCGGCCGTCGGCGTCGGTGTTGGTGCCGAACTTCTTGCCCTGGGAGTCCACCTGGCCGGTGTACTCAAGGTAGGTTTGCAGTGATTCGGTATAATTGTCGGGGTAGATGAAGTCGTTGCCGGTATTGAAGGGCGGGTCGATGTAAATCATCTTCACCTTGCCCAGATAGGACTTCTGCAAAAGCTTCAGCACTTCCAGATTGTCGCCTTCGATGATCAAGTTCTCGGTGGTGTCGAAGTTGACGCTCTCTTCCGGGGAGGGACGGAGGGTCCCCAGGCTCGGCGCCTGGATGGTCTTGAAGCACTCGGACTTCCCCGGCCAGGTCATGCCGTAGCGCTCCTTGCCCACGTCCAACGTCTCGCCCAAGGTCAGCTTCAGCCGGTCAAAATCAATCTTGCCGCCTTCGGTGTTGACCTCAGGGAACAAGCGCAATAGTCCCTGCCGCTTCTCTTCGGCAATCCCCTGGGAGCGCAGGTCAAACTTTTCGGGTTGGTCGGTCATAACCTATTCCTCTTAGCAAATCATGTTACTCGCTTTCACTGCCATTACCCATCTGCCGTTCGAATGATTGCCGGACCAACCCCATGACATAGGGCAACTCTTCCATGGAAGACAATCCGACTTCCACATCACCGTTACCCCAACGATTGAGGCCAGTCACGTCCTTGCAGATCCCCTTGGGGTCGCTGATCTCTGGGAATTTTATATTCAGCGAAAATATTAGCCGTTTTGCTTGCGGGATGACATCCACGAAATTCGTCTCCGCCTTGTAAGCCACGTAGAACTTCAAGAACTGCTCCGTCACGCACGGATCGAGCGCCAGCACCTGCCTGCGAAACGCCTCAAACAATTCGTGCATCGGACCAGCGGCCAAGAAGGGGTGATCATCGATGGTATAACCGACTGCCGGCGCCGTCGGCTTATAGACCTCCAAGACCTCCGCTTCCAACTTAGGCTCGGGCCAGACATTCACTGCTTGGGCCGCCAATCGTTCCCCCCGCTGCCGGATTGTCTCCTCGTTCCAATGATCGACCTCGCATAGTCCCTGGTTCAAGCGCAGTGGGCTCTCTCTAAACCCGCCTTTCATATTGCGTTTATCGAGAAAAGTTCGGTCGCTGTATTCCGGGTTGTAACCGGTCAATGTCAAATTGCCAAGGGTGTGCAGGTAGGTCTGCTGTATGCGCTCCCAATCCGGGCCAAGCTCGGCTTTCCATTGGGCGGACAAATCCTTATTCTGCGGCATGATATGCTCGATGGTGTACTCAGCCACCGGCACCCATTCCTTGCGGCCGTGATTTTCCAGCCGGCGGAGCCAGTAGCTTCGGCTGCGGAAGTTATAGAGATCTTTGAGCTGGAGTTCCCGTTTGAACTCATCATCGGTGGGAAACCGACGATAGGATGGTAACAATAAGAAGTTTGCCTGAATGCTCTCCAAATACCGATCCTTTTTCAGTTCGCGCCCAAAGGTCGCGAAAGTCTTATTCATCGAATTGGTGGGGATGCCGCATACGGCGCGTCGGAACACATAGCTTTCCACCAGCCTTGACGCCTGGAGTAGCTCGCTCTTGGCAAGCACTTGCTGGGTGTAGTCGTGATAAAGCTCCAGCAGGAGGGGAAAGGCTACATCCACTTTCAATTCGCGGATGTTGTGAAATACCGCCTTGAGATCCGAGTCTGGTTGAGCGCCCAGGGCCATGGCGCAGTAGTAACCGGCGAAGGAGCGGATGTCTGCCACCAAAGACTCAACGCCAGTTACCTTGGGCGAGCGGGCATATTTTTTGAACGCCTCATACACCTCGCGCATGTTCGGGATCTCGCCCGTCCTCACCGTCAAGTAGTGGCGCATGAAACTGTCGAAGTGCGTAGAGTAGCCCTCCTGCCCGAAGTCCACTTCCATGGGCCGCCAATACTGTTCGTAAAGTCTGGTCTGTTGCTGCGGCTCCAGGCCCATCAGGATGAAGTTGCGGATCAGATCGGCTTGGCTCAGCTCACGCCCTGTGGAGTTGAGGCTCTCGAAGATGAGCTGTGGGTTGTCATGATCGCGATTGAGCGAGATGTCCACGATGACAAGCTTTGCCAGACCCTTACAGAGCGCTTCCAGGTTATCTCTGGATTCGGCTACCCGATCTTTGAAGAACTCAAAGTTGGCCTCCACCCGGATAGAGTATTCCTTCGGCTTAGGGCGTTGATCTACCAAGGCCATCAGTGAGGCCTTGTCAGTTTGGGAAAGTATCAGCTTATATCTTCGTTCACCATCTTCATTTTGGTTGACGAGATAGTAGTTGCGCAGCTTCTTGGCGGAGAAACCATCCAGCGGCTCCCTCTCACCCAGGCTTCGGGCCAGTGCTTCGAGTAAGAGCATTACGGTAGTGAGCCGCTGCTGGCCATCGATTACCAACAGGGGCGATTTAATCGAAATGGTACCCCGCCCTTCCTCGATGTACACTATGGAGCCGACAAAATGAGCCGATACCGTATCACTACAACCAGTGCGCATTATGTCTTTCCATAATTGGAGGCATTCCTTCTCGGTCCAGCTATAGGAACGTTGGTAAATGGGTATGATGAACTGCGGCGATTTATCGAGGAGGGCCAGCAGCTTGGCTTCGTTGGCTTTCATTGCTTTGTCCTTATCGTTACAGCATTGTTGTTAACAGATGAATTGTTTCGTGGCTCACATGAGTTTCCAGCGCAGGGTGAAGAGCTGTTCCTGTTCAATCCGCTGCTCCAGCCGTCGGCTGATTTCGTCGAGCAGGTTATCTTTCTGCCGGTCGATCTCCCGGCTGGCCTGGTCATAGGCGCGCCAGGCTTCCTCCCGCTTGCCTTCCAGGGTTTGGGCGGTGCGCTGTCGTTCCAGCTTCTCCGGGAGCGTCGGGGCTAACCGAGCAGACTTCTT
>JAGVEK010000169.1 GCA_020058315.1 Candidatus Zixiibacteriota bacterium | reverse complement strand
TTCAGAAGACAAAGTCTCAGATTCGCCTGGTGATCGGTACCTCAGTCCCGCGATGGGTGCGGACGATGGATCCGGCGGGCGTCGTCCTGCTTGGGATGGAGGTCGCGCCATTCTGTATTTCATACTGGCGGCCCTTTCCTCCCTGCTGATCAGCGTCCTGCTCCTTGAGCCACTCGGATTTCATGGGTCTGTGATCGTCTCCGAAGTCCTCGTCTTCGGGGCGATCCCGATGGCGCTGAGCGTGTTCTTCGCGACCGGTTGGCGCCAGTGGTTCTCCAAGCCGGTGGTTTCACATTCGATGTGGCCTTGGGCGCTTGTCGCGGTGTTGTCTTTCGTTGTGGCCCAGAACAACCTGCTGGTGCTTTTCGACCGCCTCTACCCAATACCGACATCCCAGTTGGAGTTCTTCCGGAAGTACCTGGCAGCCGAGACCCCCGTCGGGCTTCTGGGTGTGCTTTGTGTCGCCGCACTGGTTCCGGCGGTTTTTGAGGAAGTCGCGTTCCGGGGGCTGATTCAAAGCGGCCTGCGGCTGTCCTATGGCCCCCGTCACGCGGTGGTATGGACCGGTCTTCTTTTTGCCACGCTGCACATGAATCCATGGAATTTCATCAGTCTGTGGTCGCTCGGCTGTTTTCTCGGGTACATCACTGAGCGAACGGGCTCGATTCGGCCCGCGATCTTCCTGCATCTGGTCAACAACACGTTCGCGCTTGTCCTTCTTTTTCTGCAAGGCAGGGAGGGGTGGGATAGCCGGCCAGAGTTCATCCCCTGGTACTGGAGCCTGCTGGCCGGCGCGGTAATGGTATTCGCTCTCTGGAAAGTGCATCGCCTGACGGAGAAAGTGGAACCCCTTATGGCGGGCGCACAGCCAGGATATCCAGCACCGCCCATCGATGGTGAGACACTTCCTCCTGAGTGACAGCCGGTCTCGGTTATCCCCTGCGGCTTTTTTCCAGCGCAAAGCCCCACTTTCCGCGTATCTTGCATCTGAGTTTGTCGGGGCAGCTTGTCAGGGAGACTTTGAGGGCAGACGACGTGGGTATCTTGACATCAAGAGAACAGAGAATGGACTTGGAGGGAGTCTCGGCATCCATGATTCAGTTTGCCGATCCGTCTACCCTCGAGGGGAAAAGCGACGCCGAACTGCTGATCGTTGCTGCCCGCGCGATGCATTCTACGTTGAAACTCAATGACTTATACGAGGTCATCCTCCGAGTTCTCACTATTCTGATGGGTGCTGACAGCACGATCCTCCTCTTGCAGCGCCCACGCACCCACCATCCGATCATCTTCAAATTGTACCGTGGCTCAGGTGCTTCGATGACCAACTTGCCGACCAGCGTCGGGCGGGAGTTTTTCGACTGGCTTGATGACCATGGGGTTGGCGGGAATCCCTTCGAAGAGACCCCGGATCCCGTTCGGAGAGTGATTGTGACAGAGGCGGGAGCCAACGTGCCGTCCGTCCAGTGGGTCAGGATGTCCAATCATGGGAGACTCTTGGGGGTATTGGGGGTTCTGATGGCAGAGAGGGGCGACCGGCCGCGTGCGCAAACGCTGCTCGTCCCGCTAGCGGAGCAAGCTGCGATCGCACTGGATAACGCCATTCTCTATCGCCGAGCGGAACGGCGGTCCCTGGAAACTCAGATGCTGCTGGAATCGAGCCGGTTATTGATGTCTTCCCTGGATCTGGATGAAGTGCTCGAGGCCATCATGGACTCTCTGCAGAAGGCCGTGCCCTACGAGGCTGCCGGAGTGTTCCTTGTCAACACCCATGGCGAAGTTGAGCGTATCGTGGATCGCGGGTATGATCCGGAGGGCAGGCCGTGCCTTGAAAGCAAGGCGGGGGAGGGGCTGGTCGGATGGGTCGCCTCGACCGGGCAGCCTCTGGTCATCGATGATGTCTCGAAAGATGCACGCTATGTCAAGGCACGCGCCGCCACCGGCTCAGAAATGGTGGTCCCGATTTTCGCCGGAGACCGGCTTGTGGGGGTGTTCAATGTCGAGCGCGACCTCCGTGCCGGCTTTTTTGAGGCCGATCTTGATTTGGTCCACGCATTCGCTCAGCATGCGGGTGTGGCGATCGAGCGAGCGCAAATGCACGCGGCCTCGATGGAACAGCGAAGAATCAAAGCCGAACTCCAGACCGCCCGCAACATCCAGACAACCTTTCAGCCACAGGGTTCCCCGGTCATCGACGGGTTCGATGTAGCGGGGGTGAACATCCCCTCAGAAGAAGTCGGCGGAGACTACTACGATTTCATCAATATTGTCGCTGGCCAGATCGGAATCGCAATTGCCGATGTGTCGGGGAAGGGAATCCCGGCGGCACTGATCATGGCCTCCTTCCGGGCGTCGCTGATCGCGGAGATCAGAAATAACTACGCGCTCCGCGTCATCATGGAAAAGGTCAATCGCCTTCTTTGCGAACGCAACGATGAATCCCGCTTCGTTACCGCCATTTATGGTGTCCTCGACACCAAGAACCGCGTGCTCACTTTCTGCAATGCCGGCCACAATCCCGGCATTCTGCGCCGGGCCGATGGCACCATCCTCTTTCTGAAGGAAGGAGGAACGGCCCTGGGGATTTTCAAGGATTCGAAGTATGAGGAACGCGCTGTCAGCCTGGCTGCTGGGGATCTGCTGGTGTTTTATACCGACGGGGTCACCGAAGCCATCGGGAGAGATGGCAGTATGTTCGAGATTGACCGGTTGATCGACCTCCTCCATTCAACAGTGGGCCGATCGGCAAAGGACATCGTTGCCGCGGTGCAGGAAGCCATCCAGGCCTTCGTCGATCCTGAGGCGGCGGTCGATGACATCACTATGGTGGTGATTCGCATCCTATGACCACGAGATCGGCTCAACGTAGTTCGGTTCCCGGATCCCGGCGGTGCTGTGCCGAGACGCGCTCAGTCTCGGGGGTGCCACCCAAGGAGCTATCCGCCCTGCTGGGCGCTGTCGAGGAGTATTTCACCCGGTATGGGTGGCCCAAGAACGGCTCGAAGATTCTGGCTGCCTTATCGGGTGGACCGGATTCTGTCACGGTGATGCATGTTCTCTCCGAGCTTGCAAGGGATCGTCAGTGGAGCATCGCCGCGGCGCATGTCAATTACGGACTCCGGGGCAAGGAGTCCGATCAGGATGAGACATTCTGCCGCGACATGTGCCGCCGTATGGGGATCCGATTCCACTGTTCCCGCCGATCCGCCGCCCGTCACCGGGGCGGCGTCAATGTACAGGCCTGGGCGCGAGAGCTGCG